>NZ_JAQMSD010000147.1 GCF_028330525.1 Spirulina sp. CS-785/01 | reverse complement strand
GTACTCGATGATGAACATGGCTTTATGCTACCACAATTAGCACAAAAAACATCAAGTTAATCTTGAAGGGTTATCTTCAGCTTCTGCCCAAAATTCATCCCGTCGCCGGAGGCGAGGGTCTTCTTTTGGAAGAAAGATAAACGAATATCCACGAACCCTGTCCAAAATGAGAACAGATTCTAGGGTACAAAATTCAGGGCCCATGTCGAGCAACCAGAATACAGTCTCTCAGTCAGAAAACCTGAGAGACTGCATCAATTAAGGGACAATCACGCTCATTTACCGATAATAGCGTTGCTCCAGCCAAACCCGGACTTCTTGTTCCGTTGCAAACATCGCTGTAAAACGGTGTTTGGGATCGTAAACTTTCCAGTAAGTTTCCCCTTTGGCACTTCTGCACAGCGTAACACGAGGTTCATCACTTCCTTCAAGAGCGCTGATCACCTCTTGTCCCCAACGTTGTAGCCTAGACACAAGAGGATGATGTAAGACAGATTGCCACGCTGAAGGTTGACGAGTCGCGTAGTGGGCCGTATTAGTAGAAAGAGAAAGAGAAGAATTGTATTGTTTCATCAGATACCTCCAGTATGACTGTGTTGAGCCTTCGCCAGTGATGCGGAGGCTTCTTTGCAAAATGTTGCAGAACTATGGATATGAACTGAGAGGTTCAACGCACGGAGGTGGTTTACCTCAGTTAATTTAAATCTAGCGCGGAGACAGAATCACCAACAAAGCATTTTGTTCATCTTGGGTATGAATAAATTTAATACAATTATCTTCCCTATCTCCTTTATTTCCCGACACTCCCCTATCTCCCGACAATCCCGAAACTCCCGACACAAAAAAAGGGGGACGATGGACATCGTTCCCCCTTGTTCAGTTTCTCCTATCCTCTAGGTTAAGCAGACCAAGAACTGACATCAATGGCCAACCGTCGCCCTAACTTTAAGAGAAGGGTGACACTGACACTATCCCAGGGACAAACTTTTTCTGGGGTGTCCGTTTCAACACATTGGGGGAGGATTTTGTGGTGCAGACAGCGATAATATAACTCTTGGGCGCGGTCTAACGAGAGTCCCACTTCAAGGGCATCCCCTAACTCGATGGTGCGCTGAATACGATCGCAGTCTTCCTCTAAGGTCTCATCATTGGCTTCAAAGAGCAAATCCTCTAACCAATCCCCAATCACTTGCTCTAAAACGCGCTTCCCTTCCGGTATCGTCATCTTACAGCGCATTTGTTGAGCTTCCGTGGCAATGGCCGCTAACTCCGCCAAATAATTATCCCGTTCCGGTTGGTCTTTGACGGCCTCTAAGGTTTCTAAGGCCACGCTACAACGGTGAGAGAGGGCGATTTCGGCGGCGACTTTTAACTCCGTGGGGACAGGGAGTTCTTCTTTGTGAAATGCCCGTAAGACCGTGTAATTATCCCGATAGGCTTGGGTATAAAGCTGATCTAAGGTATTTTTACTTTGATCGGCAATTTGTTGGATAATCCACTGGCGTTCCTCGGCAAAGAGGTTTTCTAAACTAAAGACGCGATCGCCGAATACCTTGGTCATCACAAACATAGTTTTAGCCACACTCGCCTGATTCAAAGCCTCTAACAGGGTCTCTTTCACCTTAGAATAGGCCAAACGCCCCGTAAACGGTTGAATACAGCAGTGAAAGTCCCATCCCCCTAAATGTAAGACCGCAAAGATATAATCGGCACTCTCACGGGTAATTTCCGAGACTAAGCGCAATTGCCCGATGGCCAAGGTCTGGGTCCCGATTTGTTGCCGGAAATAGTCCACTTGGGTGGCTTCGTAACAGTAAACCCGGTCTGTGGTTTGATAATGGGTAAAGAGGGAAGTAATCCCATAATGGGCGGCTACCCGTTCAAAGGTGATGCGGGCCGGAACAACTAACTCGTCGTACACCTGGGCCCCATCTCGGAAGGATTCTACATTACTGGGGGCGACGCTGAGACGGTGGCGGAATTGGGTTTCGAGTTGCACTCCGGCCACTTCTCCCACCAGTTCAATGGCCCGGGCTGCATAACGGAGAATTTGGACTCCTTCGGGCCGGGAAATTTCATCGAAGAACCAGCCACAACTGGTGAACATTAACAGGGATTGACGCTGCATTTCTAGTAAACGCAGGGCATCGATCTGTTCTTCTTGGTTGAGGGGATGGTTTTGGTGACGGTAGAGGTAGTTAATCACGTTTTCGGGGCTGCGATCGCGGATCACCTGCACATATTCATCCCGGGCCTGCCAGACATCATGGAAGAATTTGCGCCCGTGGGCTTCGTAAATCTCGGCCAAGCGATCGCGCAACCAGTTTAAACTCTCCCGTAGGGGTTTGCGCCACTGTTGTTGCCAACCCCCACCTCCACCGCAACCGCAGTCACTTTGCCAACGTTCGACTCCGTGGGAACAACTCCAAGCGGTGACAGGTTTTAATTCCACTTCCCAAGTCGGGGGGTTTTGGCTGAGATAATGGCCAAAGTTGGTCGTCGTCCAACCCCGGTTGGCAAATTCTTGTAAGACCGCATGGGCCACACATTTTTCAGTCCCTCCTTTGTGGTGGCCGAAGGTTTCCCCGTCGGTGGCCACACAAACCAACTGAGATGGACGGTCTCGCACTGCTTGGCCTAAGCGGTCCGCGAAATTCTGGGAACTACTGAGAACATCATCAAAGCCCATATCACTCGAAATCGGCCCATCATAGAAGAAAATATCAATATATTTTTCCTCACTGAGGAAACAGCGATAGGGCCGAGTGGGGTCAATTTGTGACCCTCCCACCTCTAACCAGTCGGGACTGGGGTTGTCTTCCCTGGCAAAGGGGCGACACCGTTCTGCCTGAGAGGGGGCTAAAATAATAAACTGAATCCCTTCATCGGCTAAGGCTTCTAGGGTGGGATAGTCCACTGCGGTTTCTGCTAACCACATTCCTTCTGGGTCCCGGCCAAAGTGGGAGCGAAAGTCTGCTTTACCCCAGCGAATTTGGGTGTATTTATCCCGTTGGTTGGCGAGGGGGAGGATAATATGATTATAGACTTGCGCGATCGCATTCCCATGACCCCCTAACCGCGCTGCACTCTTGCGGTCTGCATCAATTATCCCTTGATACACTTGAGCATCATGATCCTCTAACCAACTCATTAAAGTCGGCCCCACATTAAAACTCAAATATTCAAAGGTATTGACAATATCAATCACCTCATTATGCTCATTTAAAATCCGCGCAAAGACATTGGGACGATAACATTCATACAAAATGCGCTCATTCCAATCATGGAACGGATAAGCACTCGGTTGACGCTCAATTGTATCCAAATAGGGATTTTCTCTAGGGGGTTGATAGAAATGACCATGAACCGTAATACAAACCCCAGTTGCCTGAACCTGCGACGTTTCCGCTTGTTGTTCAATCTGGTTTTCTAACGTTTCTAGAGAATTTAACTCTAAATCTTTTTTGGGTTTAATGGGTGTAGTTGTCATAAAAGTACGAGGTAATTTACAGATGGCAATCAAGATAAAAAACGCTTTATCTCAATCTAAATTCGCGTCTTCAGCTTAGTCACTCAAGAAAGCAATGAACGCTCAAAGTTGGCTAACAAACCGTCTCATAAGTTTATTCTCCTCCCTTGTTTCTCTCACTTCAGCACCAAAGAACAGGGCAAAACTATTTCAATGCCCCTCCTTATTTATCATAACTAGCAAAAAATCTCTCTTATTTCTGTTCATCAAAAATACCATAGCAAAAAAAACTATTTTTTTTAATAAACGAAAGCAGTTCTTTACGTTTTTTAACGCTTAAAATCTTCACCCTTGAGACGGGTATCCATGGCACTTCCCATTACAAAACTCTCTCTATGACCCGTCAGCCCTAGGGTTTTAGCACTCCTTCTGTACAAAAGGGGGAAATATCTTAGGAGGAAGATTATTGACGCTTTATCAGTATATTGTGACAAAGGTTAGCTTGAACCTATCATTTCTTTACAGTTTATTAACTTTTACTACATTTGAGCGATTTTCCCTGAGAGTCCACTCACCAACTGGCCAAAGTCTAAATATTAAGAATTGGCGCAAAAACCGCAAAGATTGTTATTAATAACCTTAAATTCTAGGTAGGGATCAAATGGGGATCATTTGGAGATGGGGGAGTGGATAGTGGATAGTGGATATCTGAACGAAGCTCCTCTTGCAGTATTTTTTCATAAATTTGGGGAAGTTGATCACTCATCACATTATCTTCAATACCATACCCCAAACTCGTCCAAGTCCCTGATAGTCGCCTTAACACCTGCTCAATTTTACCCTGACGGAGGAGTTTGCGGAGGTCAACCCCCCACGCATCCGGGTCACTTAACCACCCATAAACCACCGCATCTTGGTATTGGGGTGCAAAACTGTACCGTCTCCACCAAAACACCCCGTCTGGGTTAGGATGATATGCTTTCGCCTTTTCATACCACGTTACATTAATAAACTGATACCGTCCTGCTGCGGTGGTACAGTTGCCCACATTAGGACCGGTCACAATGGGGATACATTGTTCAGGATGACGACTAAAATCAGAAAAGCGTTGTCCCCCATAAAGAATCCTATAGGGTTGGGGGACATTGGCCTCACTCGCGGTAATGGTTCGCATTAAAGCGCGAATATACGGATCACCCCCTTCCATGACCAGGGGTTGTGTTCCATGGAGTTGGGGGAGACTCTCCCCCATGGGAGAATGGGGAGACTCCCCTCCCATAAAGACTATTATTCCTCCTAATGTAATTGCGCTAACACTGGCCAAAGACCAACGTAGTACAGACCGAAAAAATCGCCGTGGCATAATAGTTTAAGTCACCGTAGCAAATAACTCAGACCAATCTTTCTTTTCCGCTTCTGGTTTGGCAATGGTTTCGAGAATGGTATTCTGAGCAGCAGACTGAGACAAAGCGGCCACCGCAACTTCAGCCACTTTCCGACGGGGAATTCGACCATCAAACAAGGTATCTTCCTCGGATAAGACAATAGGATCAGGATTATCCGTGTCTAGGAGTCCTCCAGGTCGGACAATGGTATAGGTTAACCCACTTTGTTTTAAATAGTCTTCTGCTTGTTTTTTCCAGTACAACACCAGCCAAAATAGATTAAGCGGATGAAAAAATTGGGACACACAGAGGGAAGATACAAGGACGAATTGTTGAATTTCGGCAGTTTTGGCCACATCAATCAAATTTTTAGTCCCTTCGTAGTCCACTCGATAGGGTCCGGTGAGATCAAAGGAAGGAGTGGCCCCGGTTGCACAGAACACCACATCACACCCTTCTATGGCCTCTTGTAAACTATCGGGTTGGAGGACATCTCCGACGACTAATTCTGCTTCGGGGGAAACTGTCTGTTGTCCTTTTTCTAAGTTCCGCACTAATGCTTTCACAGAGATACCCTGTTCAACCAGTACATCGACAATGCGTTTCCCGGTTCGTCCTGTTGCACCTGCGACTAATGCTTTCATGGATGTTTTTTGCGTATAAGCCAACTCTGTTTTCTATAATGCCGTGATTTTTTCAGGAGTGGATAATTTTCTGACAGGGAATCGGGGGATAATAGAGAAGTCTCCCAATTGCCAATTCCCACTTACCCATCACCGCAATATGTTTACCGAGACTCGTCGCCGTTTGGCGATTTGGTACACTTTAGTTACTGCGATTCTGTTGTTGCTCTTTGCGACAGGGTTTTATTTCTATGTGCGGAGTACGTTGATCGATCGCATGGATGATACACTCAAGCACGTTGTTGAAGTGGTCGAGCGATCGCTACAAATAGAACATTATAGTCCCTCCCAAGGCGGCGATCGCATCAATATCACCCAGAGTTTCCGCAACAATGCCGAAACCGTCGAGGATGACCGCATTGAGCTAGAATGGTTTAGTCCTACGGGAGAATTACGTTGGACTACCTTTAAACACCCTCCTGATATCCCTCTACAAGTGAACGGAGGAGGGAAAACCGTGCATTTAAAGCACGTTTCGGGACAATATTCCCAAAAGGACTTAATCCTCCGACAAGTCACCCAACGCATCGGTACAGACCGCCAAGTGTTAGGATATCTGCGGGTGAGTCATCCGTGGTTTGAAGTCACCAAACCCATTCGTCAGTTAATTGTTGATTTAGCCATTGGGACCAGTCTCATGGTGGTGGGAGTGGGAGCAATTGGTTGGTTGTTGTCCGGTTTGGCCATTAAACCCATTCAGCAATCCTATCAGAGTTTAAAACAATTTACCGCCGACGCATCCCACGAACTCCGTAACCCCTTGGCCACCATTCAAACCAATGTCCAGATGGCCTTATCCTATCCTGACCAAGATAGCCAATTTCAACAGCAGCAGTTACAGGTGATTGAACGGTTAACGCAACGGTTAGGTCGTCTGGTGAATGATTTATTATTTTTGGCCCGGTCGGATAGTGGTATAGTGCAGAATAACCCGCAAATTCTCCCCCTCGATGGGTTACTCATTGAAGCAATAGAAGAACAACGCAGTCTCGCTCAACAATACCAGATTGGCTTATCTTTGCGGATTCATGGGGATGAGACGTTTGTGGTAAAAGGAGATTGGGATCAATTAGCTCGATTATTTACCAATTTAATTAGTAATGCCATTGAATATACCCGATATCGGTTTTGTGAGGAGGAAACGGGGGAAGGGGTGGTGGAGGTGGAGTTAAAACCTGTGAAACGGGACGCATTACATGGGGGAGTACAAGTTAAGGTGAAAGATACCGGAATTGGTATTCCTGAAACGGCCTTACCCCATATTTTCGATCGCTTTTACCGAGTTGATCCCGCGCGATCGCGCAATGACCCTTGTAATGAGGCAAAATTAGAACAACCCTCCCCTCAACAAACCGGGTCAGGATTAGGACTTGCGATCGCTAAAGCCATTGTAGAACAACATCACGGCCAAATCACCGTCACCAGCAAACCCCACCAAGGCACAACTTTTACGGTGATTTTACCCACGGTGAAGGATAATGGGTGATTGGGGATGGGAG
>NZ_JAQMSD010000146.1 GCF_028330525.1 Spirulina sp. CS-785/01 | reverse complement strand
GGAGTCGCCCTCACCCCCCAACCCCCTCTCCCAACCTTGGGAGAGGGGGAGAAAATGTCTCTCACAAGTGTCTGAAACAACGGTGTCTCGTTCTACAATTTCTCACCTTGACAGGGCTGGCATTGCCCACCCTACAATGATCAATCCTTCACTCAGTCACTAAGATAACACCCAATTCACCAGAGTCCGCACCGGGAAACCTGTGGCCCCAGCACTATTCACCCCACTATCTTTATCGATCCAAGCAGTTCCGGCAATATCTAAATGAACCCAGGGGGTTTTTTCGATAAACTGTTTGAGGAATAAAGCAGCCGTAATTGAGCCACCTGCACGAGGCCCGGTGTTTTTCATATCTGCAATGGGCGACTTTAAGCCCTCAAAATATTTCTCCTCTAAGGGCATTTGCCAAAGTTTTTCCCCGGCTAAATTAGAAGCGGTTTGGAATTCTTGGGCCAACCCATCGTCACTACTCCACATTCCGCCAATTTCTTCCCCTAATGCGACCACACAAGCCCCGGTTAGGGTGGCTAAGTCCACCATAGCATCCACTTCTAATTTTTCCGTAAACACTAACGCATCCGCTAGGGTGAGACGGCCTTCGGCATCGGTGTTATTCACTTCGATGGTTTTTCCATTGGAGGCTTTGAGAATATCCCCTGGGTGCATGGCATGGCCACTAATCATGTTTTCGGTGGCTGCACTGATAAAATGAACTTCGACATCGGGTTTTAACTGGGCAATGGCTTTCGCTGCGCCAAAGGTTGCACCAGCCCCTCCCATGTCCATTTTCATGGTTTCAATGCCACTGCCAGAGGGTTTTAAGTTTAATCCCCCAGAGTCAAAGGTTAATCCTTTGCCCACAATAGCCAGTTTGCGGCGAGGAGTGCCTTGGGGTTTATAGGTGAGGTGGATAAATTTCGGGGGTAAGTCAGAGGCTTTGGCTACGCCTAGATAAGCCCCCATGCCTAGCTTTTCGCAGTCTTCCTGTTCTAAGATTTCTAAGTCTAACCCGTAGTCTGAGGCTAGTTTTTGGGCGGTTTCGGCGAGGGTAATGGGGGTAACTTCGTTGGCCGGAGCAGAGACTAATTCTCGCGCTAAAATGACTCCAGAGACAATGGTTTCGGCTTTCTGAATAGCAGAGGGTTGGTCCCCTAGGGCTAATAAATGCACGGTTTCTAGTTTGGCCGCTTGTTCGTCTGCGTCTGATTTAAAGCGGGTATCCTGATGTAAGGCTAAGTGTAACCCTTCGGTCATCACTTGGGCGGAGAGATCAGCTTTTTCGACGGCGGGTAAACTAATGCCGAGGGTTTTTACTTTCTCTTGTTTGGCGGTCCGGGCAATGGTGGCGGCACTGGTGCGTAAGGTGTCGAGGGTAATGGTGGTAGAATCCCCTAAGCCGACTAAAATAATTTTGCGAATGGGGCTTTTGCTGCCCACGCGAGTTACGGCCACAGCACCACTTTTGCCTGTAAACTCGTAGTCTTCAATTAATTCCGCGATCGTGCCATCTAGTTTCTCATTTAACGCCGCCAGATCGCCCACTAGGTCGGTTTCCCCTTCAAATAGTCCAACCGCCAACGCATCGCCTGTCCAATCGAGTTGTGTTGTCTCTACTGCTTGTATCTGCATACTGCTTTTGTGCAAAAATGTACCATTCACCTAGTTTAATGGTGTTTGTGTGAGGAATGGGGAATCGGTAATGGGTAATGGGTGATTGTTTATGGGTAATTGTTAATTGTCTCAGAACAAGCAACAGGTATGATAAGGATTGGCATATCTATAGACAGAGGGATGCAAAAGGGACGCACTAAACAAACTTTTCTTACCGTCAGCACTGGGGTTGTAATTTTGGCCCTTCTAGGGGCAGGGGTAGTGGTAGCCCAACAACAAGGGTGGTGGACACAGATTGAACAGTGGGTGGCCCAAACCCCCCTCTGGTCTCCGGATAATCCTGAAAAACCGGAGAATGAACAATCTCAGGTGTTGCCTCTGGTGTCTCAATCCCCGGAAGAACGGGCTGAGGAACTAGAAGCGATCGCCTTACGAAATAATGCCAGTTTTGAACGCAGTCGGGCCCGCTATTTACTGGCCACTGACCAACTGGCGGCAATGGAGGGCGGCCAAGCCTTACGCCTGCTCTCTGGCCTCGAACTGGAGTATCCCGTTTTAGCCCCCTATATCCTCCTCAAACGGGCCCGGGCCTACGAATTAACCAATGAATTAGATAACGCCAAAGCTACCCTAGAACAACTTATCAGCAACTATCCTGACTCCTTAGCGGTGGCAGAAGCCTATTATCAGTTAGGGGAGTATGAACCGGAATATTGGGAGGCGGCGATCGCAGAATACCCCCACCACCCCCGCACCCACGAAATTGTCCGACAAAAACTCGATGGCAACCTCGACCAACCCCAACTCCTCCTCTTTCTGGTGCAATATACCCCAGAAGCCGAAGAGATGGGGCCCATTCTCCAAGAATTAACCCGCAATTATAGCGACATTCTCACCTCCGAAGACTGGGAAGCCATTGCCAATATTTACTGGGAACAATGGCAATACGCCGAAGCGGGCAACGCCTACGCCAAAGCCCCCCCAAGCTCTAAAACCCTCTATCGTGCCGCCAGAGGGCGAGAAATTGGCGGTAATACCAGCCAGGCCGCCATCGACTATCAAAACCTCCTCGCCCAATATCCCAACAGCGAAGAAGCCCCTAAAGCCCTCTCTCGTCTCGCTGCTATCTCCCCCCCCCAAGAAGCCCTAGACTATCTCAATCAAATTATTGCCCAATATCCCCAACACGCCCCTGATGCCCTCCTCACCAAAGCTAACCTCCTAGAAAATCAACTCCAAGATGGCAACGGGGCCGGCAAAGCCCGACAAACCCTATTGAGCCAATATCCAAGCTCAGAGGCCGCCTCCCGCTATCGTTGGCAAATGGCCCAAAAACAAGCCGAGGCCGGCAACTATGTGGAAGCGTGGAAATGGGCGCACCCCATCGCCATTAACACCCCCGATAGTGGGTTAGCCCCCAAAGCCTCCTTTTGGGTGGGCAAATGGGCTGCCCGTCTCGACTATGGCGAAGATGCCGAAGCGGCCTTTAACTATGTGATCTCTCAACATCCTGAATCTTACTACGCCTGGCGGTCTGCCTCCCTCCTGGGTTGGGAGGTGGGAACATTCACCACCGTGCGAAACCTCACCCCCCCTGTTGCTCCACCTGAGTATCGTTCCACCCCTCCGGCAGGGTCCGCCCTGTTTAAGGAACTCTATCAACTAGGTCAAGATGAAGATGTCCTGCGTCTGTGGTATGCCGAAATGGGACAACAGGACGGGGAGTTAACAGTCCCCCAACAGTTCACAGAAGGCTTAGTCTTAGCAGCCAATGATGATTATATTAATGGCATTACCAGTATTTGGTCTCTGAAAGAACGGGGAACCCCTGCCGAAAAACAGGCATGGCAAGCCTTACGGGAAACCCCCCAATATTGGCAAGCCTTGTTCCCCTTTCCCTATCAAGAGTTAATTTTGCAAGGGGCCCAACAAAACCAACTCAACCCCTTGTTAGTGGTGTCTTTGGTTCGCCAAGAGTCTCGCTTTGAGCCAGATATTCGCTCCTCTGCCGGGGCCTTGGGGTTAATGCAGGTGATGCCTGATACGGCGGACTGGATAGTGGACGAAACGGAGATGAGTGAAGAGTATTCGTTAACCAACCCAGAGGATAATATTCGCTTGGGGACGTGGTTTTTGGCTTATACCCATCGTCAGTTTAATAATAATTCTTTACTGGCGATCGCTAGTTATAATGCCGGCCCCAGCAACGTCAACAACTGGGTACAACGCTTTGGGTTACAAGACCCCGATGAGTTTGTGGAGGAAATTCCCTTCCCCGAAACCAAGGGCTATGTCGAAACGGTTTTTGGCAACTATTGGAACTATTTACGGCTCTATAACCCCGATATCGCCAATAAAGTTAAGTTGGCCAGTCCCCAAGAGTAGGGGAGATGGGGGGATGGGGAAGATGGAGGAGATGGAGGAGATGGAGGAGATGGGGAAGATGGAGGAGAACCAATTACCAATTATCCATTATCTATTACTAATTACCCATTACCCATGACTCAATTCCTATAACCCAATGAGGATGTCTAAACTTTTAATTCTAGTTAAATTAGAAATTAACATTCACATTTTTTAGCATTTCTTAATAAAATAACGAAGTCACCATTAAAACGAAGGAAGGCTTATGGCAGACATAACATTTATCACAAAAGACGGCGAAACACAAGACGTAGTAGCAGCAAACGGCGCGAACTTGCGGCAACAAGGCTTACAAAACGGCGTAGATATCTACACCTTACGGGGCAAACTGATGAACTGCGGCGGATATGGTCAATGCGGGACTTGTGTAGTAGAAGTCATTGAAGGAATGAACAATCTTTCTGAACGAACCGAATTTGAAAAACGGAAACTCAAGAAAAAACCCGACAGTTATCGCTTATCCTGTCAAACCATCGTCAATGGGCCAGTGAAAGTGAGAACCAAACCCCAGTAACCCCTATTCTTGTCAACCTGTTAACCCTACTGTCGCAATTCATCCCGTCGCTGAACGCGAAGGTCTTCTTGCGACGCTAAGATAAGATGGGAAAAATTGCCGAGTATTCAGCGATGAGACATATTGAAACCATGAAACAACTGTGGACAGGTGGGACTCCAAGACCCCGCCTATGGAAACAGGCATTATTTGTCGTCTTAGCCGTTGTCTTGAGTTGGGGGATACAGGTGACACCCGCTTGGGCCACCTCCCTGTCTCAACTCCCCCAAGTGAGTCCAGGAGAGGAAACTTGGGTGGTTGATGATGCGGATGTCCTCAGTCCCATCAATGAAGGGAAAGTGAGTAAAAAATTAGACCAGTTAGCGGAGAAAACGGGGGCAGAAGTCCGCTTTGTCACTGTGTATCGCTTACCCTATGATGAAACCATTGACAGTTTTACCGAGCAACTCTTTGAGCGTTGGTTTCCCTCCCCCGAAGCGTCTGCTCATCAGGTTCTTGTGGTGTTAGATACCTTGACCAATGATAGTGCCATTCAGATGGGAGACCAAGTTGAGTTACCCCCAGAGGTGGCCGACAGTGTAGCCCAGGACAATTTATTATTGCCTGTCAAAAAAGACAAAAAATATAATCAAGGGGTTTTAAGTGCCAGTAACCGCTTAATTGCTGTCTTATCGGGACAAGAAGACCCAGGCGCACCGCAACAAGCGGATGTGAGTGTTGAAGGCACATTTACCGATGCTGAGGACACCGACGACCAAAACGCGACTATTTGGGTTATTGCGTTGGTAGTGGTGGGGTCTATTATTCCCATGTTGACCTATTTCTTCTATGTCGGTTTTCCGGGGCAATAATTTCGGTTTCCTGACCTTAGAGAGATTCTTGACGCTCAAACGATCGCAGTCTTGCTGCGATCGTTTACACTAGAATAAAGGTAGCTTAACAGAACTTCATACAGTTCCGCCCAACATGAAATGTATCATCAATCGCCGAGCGCAGTTTTCCGCCAGTCATCGTTACTGGCTACCGGAACTCAGTGAAACGGAAAATCAGGCTCAATTCGGTGCGTGTAGTCGTTTTCCGGGTCACGGACACAACTATGTCCTCTACGTTTCCTTAGAAGGGGAACTAGATGACTATGGCATGGTGCAAAATTTATCCGATGTCAAATATGCCATTAAAGAGTATGTCTTAAAAGACTTAGACTTTTCTTATCTCAATGACATCTGGCCCGAATTCCAAGAGACGTTACCCACCACGGAAAACCTCGCTAGAGTAATTTGGCAACGACTTTCTCCCCATCTTCCTCTGGTTAAAATTCAACTGTTTGAACATCCCGAACTGTGGACTGAATATTACGGAAATAACATGGAAGCCGCATTAACAATTAGCACTCACTTTAGTGCCGCCCATCGCTTGGCACTTGATAGTCTCAGCTATGCTAAAAATATAGATATTTACGGCAAATGCGCCCGTCCCCACGGCCACGGCCACAATTATCATTTAGAAGTGACGGTGGTGGGGGAAATGGACGAAAGAACCGGGATGTTGGTTGATCTCGGTGAGTTTCAAACGGTTGTAGAAGATTTAATTGTTGAACCGTTAGATCATACTTTCCTCAATAAAGATATTGCCTATTTTGGCCAAGTGGTCCCCACTGCCGAAAATATTGCCTTGTATATTGCTCAAACCTTACAAAGTCCCTTAGCGGAGTTAGGGGTTGAGTTAGATAAGGTGAAATTAATTGAAAGTCCTAATAATTCGGCAGAAATCTACTGTCGTCGGGGAACAACCCCAGGTCAGACAGTAGAACAACGAGAAGCAGTATTAACGCCTTAAAACGTTCACTGTTCCCGGTAAGCATTCAGCTATCAGCCATCATTGGAGTTTCCCTCACCCCCCAACCCCCTCTCCCAACCTTGGGAGAGGGGGAGAAAGTCGTTGATTGTAGGTTATTCCCTATTCCCTATTCCCTTGCCTCACCAGCAAATGAACACTTTTTCAGCAAGCCCTATATTAGTAATAATAAAAATGGCTTTATTCCCTACACTTTCGGTAGGGAATGCAGCTTGAAAGATTAAAACCCGTTTTGTGCCTTAATTCTCTTGGGGACTATCTGTTGTTCGCCGCAGTTTCAGGGTTTGGAGTTGTTGGAGTAGAACTTCAACTTCTGCCTGTAGATGCAGATACTTAAGTTGTTGATCGGGGTTGTAGCTTCTCGGCAAGATTGTGTCAGAAGCCACGGTTTTGCTATCAACGGATTGATTTTTGGAAAGGACAGCAGAAGTTGTAGTCATCTTTGTAAACAGCTTTATGTATATTGACTCACACCAGTTCGTTATTGTAACTCGAAGTGTTAAATTCTTTGTAACAAATATGTCTTTTTTTTTTTGAGCAAGGAATAGCGGGCGCGTCGCCTCATTATGGAAGCTGCACAACACAAGTTCTCAGGGATGAGAGGGAGACGGTTAGGAGGCAACGCGCCCGCTTTCTGGGGTTGATATCTTGGTCAAATTGTGAATCATCAGAACTTTGTAGAGAGGGAGGTTTCCGTCCTCCCACCTGCTAGAAATCACGGCATAATGAAAGAAGTAGAGGTAATTTGCAGAGTCAGCCATGACGCAAACCTACAGTCAAGAGGAACTTCAGGCAATCTTAAAACTAGCGATCGCACGCCACGACAGTCAAGGAGAGTTTACCCAAATCCAACTGGTCGAGATTGCCCAAGAATTAGGCATATCACCACAAACCTTACAAGAAGCCGAGCAAGAGTGGCAACGGCAGAAAGAACTAGAATATAGTCGTCAAGCCTTTGACCTCTACTTAAAAGACCGTTTTCGCCAGAAAACCATTAACGCGCTACTCTTAGCCGGGTTTTTCATGGCCTTAGACCTACTGACGGGAGGGGGAATCACCTGGTCGCGCTATATTTTATTGTTATCGGGATTTATCATTACCCTCAACGCATGGAAAACCTTTCAACCCAAAGGAGAAGCCTACGAGAGAGCCTTCCAACGCTGGGAAAGCAAACGCCAACTCCAGCAAACCTTCAAAGACATCTGGACAACTGTGCAAAACGCCTTAAAACCCAGTAACTTGTAGAGAATTTAACAGTTCGATTTGGTGTTGATCTAAAACTAGAGTTCCTTGATTTTTTTCTGCTTTTTTCCAAAACCAACCTGAAGGAATACCTTTTTCGCTAATAATAACAGTTCTATGAACTAAGTCAAGATCAATTTCTACAACAATTTCATGCTTATTGTTTAAAACTCCTAAGAAGTTACCTTGAACCATTAACTTGCCTTTGAGCTTCCATATATTATCCCTAGATTGAGATAAACTGGTAACGTCTAAACTCGCATTATTTAACCCAAACGTCCCTTGCCATTCCCCTAAACAAGTATGAATATTAAAGAATGGTTTTTTGATTCCTAATAATGCTAAAATATTCTTTGATGAAGAAATGCGATCGCGCACTTTCTCCTGTATCATTCCATCAAGAATATCCGCGAACTCCACACTGACTTCAACCCCATTTTGTGCAACCCACTCTCGCCAAACCCAAGTCATAGAATGAAGATCAAATAAAGCATCCACAACCGTTCCCCCTTCGTCTTCCGGTAAACATCCCGTTAACAAACGAACCCCAGTCACTCCCAACCCATATAAATCACTCGTATAATGAACCATCCCCCGAAACTGTTCCGGTGCAGCATATCCAAGAGTTCCTACAATTGTACCTTGAGTCCCCTGTCCCATGACTTGAATTAATCTTCCCCATGACCATCCTAGAAACCCTCAAACAAGACTATCAACACTTCCCCCAAAACCAAACCTACAGCATCTATGCCCCCGATGTATATTTTAAAGACCCGATGACCGAATTTCGAGGCATTCAGAAATATCAAGAAATGATCGGGTTTATGCAAAAATGGTTTAAAGATATCCAAATGGACCTCCACCACATCGAACAACAAGACCATCACATCTACACCCGATGGACCCTCCACTGGACCACCCCCCTCCCCTGGCAACCGCGCATCTCCATCCCCGGAACAAGCGAACTCACCCTCAACCCCCAAAACCTCATCGTCTCCCACATCGACTACTGGGATATTTCTCGGTTGGATGTCCTCAAGCAACACCTGTTTACCCCCAAAACCCGTTAAAGTATTAAGAGAAGTAAACGTTTTTAAGCTGGGAAAACTCATGCGCGTAATTTTAATGACCGGAAAAGGAGGAGTTGGAAAAACCTCCGTAGCGGCAGCGACGGGACTTCGCTGTGCAGAACTGGGATATAAAACCTTAGTGCTGAGTACGGACCCGGCCCACTCCCTCGCTGATAGCTTCGACCAAGAAATGGTCCACGAACCCCGCAAAGTCCGCGACAACCTCTGGGGGGCAGAACTGGACGCACTCATCGAACTAGAAGGCAACTGGGGAGCAGTGAAACGCTACATCACCCAAGTTCTACAAGCAAGAGGACTAGAAGGAGTCCAAGCGGAAGAATTAGCCATTTTGCCGGGGATGGATGAAATTTTTGGCCTCGTCCGCATGAAACGCCATTACGATGAAGGCGAATATGATGTTTTAATTATTGACTCTGCCCCCACGGGAACTGCCTTACGCTTGCTCAGTATTCCGGAGGTGGGGGGCTGGTATATGCGACGGTTTTATAAACCCTTACAGGGGATGTCGGTGGCCTTGCGTCCCCTAGTTGAACCCCTGTTTAAACCCATTACTGGCTTTTCTTTACCGGATAAAGAGGTGATGGATGCGCCCTACGAGTTTTACGAGCAAATTGAGGAATTAGAGCAAGTTTTAACGGATAACCAAAAAACCTCGGTGCGTCTGGTGACAAACCCTGAAAAAATGGTGATTAAGGAATCTCTCCGCGCTCATGCTTATTTAAGTTTGTATAATGTAGCGACAGATTTAGTGATTGCTAATCGTATTATTCCCGATAGTGTCAATGATCCTTTTTTCCAACGCTGGAAAGAAAATCAAGTGCTGTATAAAAAGCAAATTCACGATGATTTTCGCCCCCTCCCGGTGAAGGAAGCTCCGTTATTTTCTGAGGAAATGTGTGGACTAGAAGCCTTACAAAGGCTGAAAGAGACGCTTTATGGACAAGATGAAGACCCCACTCAGGTGTATTATGAAGAAAATACCGTTCGCATTAATCAAGAAGGGAATAGTTATACATTAGAGTTGTATTTACCGGGTATTACGAAAGATAAGATTCAATTAAATAAAACCGGGGATGAGTTAAATGTCCGCATTGGCAACCATCGCCGCAATTTAGTGTTACCCCAAGCGTTAGCCGCCCTACAACCTTCCGGGGCAAAGATGGAGGAAGATTATCTAAAAATTAGTTTTAAAGAACCTGCACAGGTGGGATAGTTGGTAGTAGATAGTGGATAGTGGATAGTGGATAGTGGATAGTTGATAGTTGATAGTTGATAGTGGCTAATTTATTAGCGACATTTATTGAACCTTGGGTTAAAACCCAAGGCTCAGAGCTTAAACCCGTTAAAACGGGTTAAGGGAGTCAAGGAAAAGGGAGACTTTATGCCTCTAAATACTGCACCAACGCCTCCAACTTCGACCATGCAGCCCCACTGCTGAGAATATCTTTGGCCATTTCTACGCCCTTGGCATGGTCTAAAAATGGTACAACTTCCCCCACTTGTAAGGCGAGGGAAGCATTCAAGGCCACTACATCCATTTGAGCGGGTGTTCCCTTGCCTTGTAAAAGATTGCGTAAAATCGTGACATTCTCCTCTAATTCTCCCCCTCGGAGGTCACTCAGGGGGGCTTGGGTTAACCCATAGTCTTGGGGGTTTAATTCCACTTGTCTCATTTCTCCCTCTTCTACGACTGCCATATCGGTTACATCCCCTAAACTCGCTTCATCTACGGTTTCCCGTCCATGTAAGACCATGACCTTGGGAAGGCCTAATTTATTTAATGCTTCGGCCATGACGGGAACAAACTCTGGGGCAAATACGCCAATGACTTGGCCTGTGGGTTGTAAGGGGTTGACTAAGGGGCCTAATAAATTAAATACGGTTCGCACTTTTAAGGTTTTACGCAGGGGGACTACTGCTTTCATGGCCGGATGCCAACCAGGGGCAAATAAGAAGGTAATTCCGACTTCAGAGAGGGCGGTTTGAATTTTTTCTGGATGGGTTTGTAAATGAACGCCTAATGCTTCTAAAACATCGGCTGATCCTACTTTACTGGAGGCGGAACGGTTGCCGTGTTTGGCGACGGATATTCCGGCGGCTGCACAGACGAAGGCGACGGCTGTAGATATATTAAAGGTTTGCGCTCCGTCGCCTCCAGTTCCACAGGTGTCAATGACGGGCTGACTGTGGGTTAATCTTTCTTTTTGCAGGGACTGAGTTTGTAATACTCGCGCCATTCCTGCGAGTTCATCGGCGGATACGCCTTTGGCTTGGATGGCGGCTAATATTGCCCCAGACAGGACGGGGGGAATGGCTTCGTCTAACCATCCTTGCATCAGGTGGGCGGCTTGTTCTTGGCTGAGGGAGTCTCGGTTGAGGGTTTGTTGCAGTAGTTGGGACCAGTCGGTTGTTTGTGTCATAGATAGTTGTTTGTTGTGTGTTGTTTGTTGTTTGGGGAATAGGGAAAGTTGTCTTGGTCGGGGACGTAATTTGCTATTTTATATTAGGATAGATGGTCTCTTTGAGTATTGTTCATTGTTTATTGTTGATTGTTTATTGAACTAAAATGCTGTCTGTTACTGATGCGGAAGCGATTATTTTTGACTTGGTGCAACCGTTACGGGAGACGGAGACGGTGGCGTTGGAGGATGCGTTGGGGCGAGTTTTGGCGACTCCGGTAAGGAGTGGGTTGGATTTTCCCTACTGGGATAATTCGGCGATGGATGGGTATGCGGTGCGCTTTGAGGATGTGCGGTCTGTTCCGGTAACATTGGAGATTATTGAGGAAATTCCGGCTGGGGTTGCCCCCCAAAAGACGCTACAAGTGGGACAAGCAGCGCGTATTTTTACTGGGGCAGTGATGCCACAAGGGGCTGATGCTGTCGTTATGCAGGAGAATACCCGGCGCGAGGGGAATCAGGTAATAATTCAGGAATCGTCCGCGTCGGGGGCGTTTGTGCGCCATCAGGGGGCGTTTTATCAGGCCAATACTCCGTTGTTGGAGGCGGGAATTACAATTAATGCTCCGGAGTTGGCGGTTTTGGCGACGG
Source organism: Spirulina sp. CS-785/01 (assembly GCF_028330525.1). GTDB lineage: Bacteria > Cyanobacteriota > Cyanobacteriia > Cyanobacteriales > Spirulinaceae > JAQMSD01. Next base: position 20,023 of record NZ_JAQMSD010000146.1, on the reverse strand, counting down.
CCCAATGTACTCAGTTGCAGGTGTATCGGCGGCCACGGGTGGCGATTTTTTCGACGGGGGATGAGTTAATTCCCCCGTCAGGGGTGTTACAACCGGGGCAAATTGTGGATTCTAATCAGTATGCGTTGGCGGCGTTGGTGTGGGGGTTGGGGGCAATTCCTGTGCCGTTGGGGATTATACCGGATTGTCGAGGGGAGTTGAAGGGCGCGATCGCGCAATCCCTAAAATCCGCCGATATTGTCCTCTCCACAGGGGGGGTTTCGGTGGGGGATTATGATTATATTGAGGAACTGTTAGCCGAGTTAGGGGGCAAAATCCACGTTCGCAGTGTGGCGGTAAAACCCGGTAAACCGTTAACGGTGGCGGAGTTTCCCAACTGTTTATATTTTGGCATTCCAGGCAATCCCGTGTCGGCGTTGGTGAGTGGTTGGCGGTTTGTTTTGCCTGCGTTACGCAAGTTAGCAGGATTGAAAGATTGGCGGCCAGAGTTGATTTATGTGCCAACTAAGCATCAATTAACCGCAGGGGGGAAACGGGAAACCTATCTCTGGGGACAATTAAATGGTATTGAAGGAGAATATCAGTTTTCTGTGGCGGGAGGGAGTCACAGTTCGGGCAATTTAATTAATTTAGCAGGGACAAATGCTTTGGCGATTGTCCCGGTGGGTGTGGCAGAAATTCCCGCAGGGGAGAAGGTGAGGGTTTTGCGGGTTTAATGACGAGGAGGAAGGCAATACCGAAACTTAAATTTAATTTAAAATTTGCCATTTGACTTGTGGCAACACACACCGAAATCATCATGAATTCAGATACTGTTCCCCATCAAAATGAATTAAATGCTCAGGAGAATCTACTAACCAAACGTCAGTTTCCCAACTAATCTCTAGCAACCATCTCCGCAACGAAGAACGATCTTTAAAAGCACTTACATAAGTTTTAGATACAGTACATTGTTGTGTTAATTGCTCTAAATTTAAATGTCGTACTGGAGAAATCGGGTTAGAAGAATGTACCGCCTCAATTAAAAATAAACGCTCTCTATTCTGTTCGTAGGCGACAATATCTGGTAATAAATCATGGGCTAATTCAAAAAAACCTAAACGATTTAATCTGTCATCTTTCTTTAGTAATATTTTTTTAGAAGTATCGCCAATATATAAAACTTCTGCACCCGGAGCAAAACGAGGTAAGAATTCATCAATCACTGCCTTTTGAATTTCGTTATGCTCTCCTTGACTTAACTCTAAAAAAATGCCATCTGGTAATTGAATCGGAATTTTATTTTGTTGACGATTTCTAGATAATTTCTGGCTCAGATCGCCATATTTTTGTTTAAATGCTTTTACCGTTGCTTCCCATTCTGATGTCCCAAAGGTTTGTAAAATATCTTTTGCATCACTAGCAATAGCATAACGACGAGTAGGATCATTTGTATTTGCTTGGGGATTGGCTGCACTACGAATAATTAATCCTGAAGGAACTAAAAGAGCTAAATCTTTACGTCTGAATTGGACAATGAAACTTTAAATTTAAATCAAGTTGATTGTATTGTTGTGGTTTATTTTGATTCGTTTTGTTATCTGTTTTTAGGCATTTTTTAACAGCAAGTGCAATAGATTTTGCTAATAAAGGAGGAACAGCATTGCCAATTTGCTGAAATTGACTATCTTCTGTGCCACTAAACTTAAACCAATCAGGGAAACTCTGTAGTCTTGCTCCCTCTTGTACAATTAATCTCCGTCTCCGTCCATCAGGAAGACGAATTCTTAACATATCTCCAGTGGCCGCACTGAGATTGCGACAAGTAACCGTGCGAGCAGGTTTGTCTAAATATAAATCTCTAGGATTAATACATTGAGAAGCAGCTTCATATTTAGCAATATACCGATCTTGACTAGGGGTGAGAAACTTGGCATTAGGGGGAATAGAAACGGCTAAATTTCCTAATGCTTCTCCAACCGTATAAGGATTAAAATTATATAATTTAGAGTGCCATTGCCAAGTTCCTTGATATGCCACACAAAAAAGTCTTTGTCGTTTCTGGGGAACACCGTAGTCCGAAGCCTTTAATAGTTCCCAGTCCACCCAATACCCTAACTCAGTTAATTGTGTTACCAATTGATTAAAGTAAATTCGATTACGATATAGCATCCCTCTCACATTTTCAAAAATAGCCACAGAGGGACGATATTGTTGTACCGCATCTAAAAAAATAGGAAATCCGTTCCTACTATCATTTTCTCCTAATTGATACCCTCCTTTACTAAAAGGTTGACAGGGAGGACTTGCAATAATAACTTCGGGATTGTTGGGTAAGTTAGGATGACGGGTGAGGGTGACTTGTTGACATTTTCCTTGTAAATTCTGCTGATAAGTTTTGCAAGCATCCGTGTCCATCTCATAGCCGATAGTTCGGAATCCTGCGGCCTCAAATCCCAAGGAAAACCCACCACACCCTGCAAATAAATCAATGACTAAAGGAGATTGCTCATTAGAAGTGGGTTGCAATTCCTGATTCAATAAATCAAGATAAGGCGTTTTCTCCAGTTTCAATGCTGTCGCTTTCATCCCTAGTCAAACTCAATCTTTCTCTGGTTGAATGCCAGACCCCACGGGGGCAGTCGAATTTAATTTTAAATCGGGATGATCGCTCATGACTTGTTGTAAATTCCACTCATTGCGGAATAACAACACGGGACGACCCCAATTATCTTTTACCGTCATCGTGTTAAAAATTCGCCCCGCTTTTTCTAAGGCTTCCCAACCGCCAGCAACCCAACGAGCTAAATTATAGGGTAAGGGTTCTAAGCGCGTCTCTACCCCGTACTCATTCTGCATTCGGAATTGGGCTACCTCAAATTGTAATTGCCCCACGGCAGCTAAAATGGGGTCGCGCTGGAAATCATCAGTAGAATACATAATTTGCACTGCCCCCTCCTCTTGGAGTTCCTTCATTCCCTTGCGAAACTGTTTAAATTTGGAGGGGTTGGGGTTTTTCAGGTAGGCAAAGAGTTCGGGGGAGAAACAGGGAATCCCTTCGTATTCGAGGGTTTTACCGTTATATGTGCCATCATAAATGGTATCGCCAATGGCAAATACCCCCGGATTATTCAACCCAATAACATCCCCCGGATACGCGACATCGAGGGATGCACGGCCTTGAGCAAATAATTTCTGGGGACGGGATAACCGGACGGTTTTTCCGGTGCGTGGGTGGTTGACGGTCATATCTTTCTCAAACCGTCCCGTACAGACTCGGATAAAGGCGACTCTATCCCGGTGTTTGGGGTCCATATTGGCTTGTAATTTGAAGACAAAGCCACTAAAGTCCTCATGGGTGGGGTCAACTTCTCCAAGGGAGGAGGTACGGGGTTGGGGTTTTAAAGCGTATTCTAGGAACGCTTCGAGGAATAATTCCACCCCGAAATTGGTCATGGCACTCCCGAAGAAGATGGGGGTCATTTTTCCTGCATGAACGGCCTCTAAATCGAAGTCTGGGGCGATTTCGTCGAGGATTTCGAGATGTTCTTTCAGTTCGTAATATAATTCTTGATCGAGGAGGGTTTCGATTTTCGGGTCGCCGAGAGCCACTACCGTGTCTTGGGCTGCTTTACTCCCGTGGGACCGACGTTCAAAGAGGTGAAATTGGCTTTTGCGTCGGTCAAAGACTCCCTTGAAGCGATCGCCCATGCCTACAGGATAATTCATCGCATAGGTTTGCAGTCCCAATTCCTGCTCGATCTCGTCTAACAATTCTAATGGCTCGCGTCCCGGTCGGTCCATCTTGTTGACAAAGGTAAAAATTGGCAACTGTCGCATCTTACAGACTTCAAACAGTTTCCGCGTCTGGGGTTCTAACCCTTTTGCTGCATCGATCAACATCACCGCATTATCCGCAGCAGCAAGGGTGCGGTAGGTATCTTCACTAAAATCTTGGTGGCCGGGGGTATCGAGTAAGTTAACCTGAAACCCGTCATATTCAAACAACAACACCGTTGAAGTAATAGAAATTCCCCGTTGTTGTTCCATTTCCATCCAGTCCGAGGTGGCCTTCCGTTGGGCCCGTCGGGACTTCACTGCACCTGCTTCGTGAATTGCTCCTCCGTAGAGTAACAATTTCTCGGTGAGGGTGGTTTTCCCTGCGTCGGGGTGGGAGATAATCGCAAAATTACGGCGACTCTCTACGGCTTCTTGCAGTTCTTGGGACATAAACGGTTAACGGTGGCTGAGTTCATATTATATCGTGTTTAGTTGAACAACGGTTGAGCGCAGTCCCCATCTAAAATCACAAGATTTAGATGGGGTTAGCGAACAAGTCTTGACGGGGTTTAAAGGTTTCAATCTGGCGGATTTTTTCATATAAGGCCGCCTCTTCCTCACTCACCTCTGGGGGTAAGGCGATCTGAATTTCCACCAACTGATCCCCACGGGACTCACTATTGCGGGGATACCCCTTATTGGCTAACCGTAACCGTTGCCCGGATTTGACCCCTTTGGGGACATTCATTTTCACCAACCCATCTAGGGTGGGAACTTCCACCAACCCGCCTAAAATTGCCTCTGCGGGGGTTAGGGGGACACGACAGAAGACATCGGCCCCTTGCACCTCAAAAACCGGGTGGGGATCGACCGTCATTTTTAAATATAAATCCCCCCCATTCATTCCTTGACCCCGTAAACGGATGCGTTGACCGTCGAGAATGCCTGGAGGCATATCCACTTCTAGCGATCGCCCGTCCTCCAGACGAATACGTTCTCGGCCTCCCCGATATGCTTTCTCCAACGGTAACGACAACCGTGCCTCAATATCCTTGGGGCGTTCCGGGGGTTTTGTCCCCGTCCGGTCTCTCACCGAATATTCCGTTTTGGTTCGCCGTTGACGAAATGCCTCTGGGTCTTTCACGTTGACGCGAGGATTGGCAGTTCGGGACGCAGAAGCGGTGGCCGTCCGTCCTCTCGGACTCCCCGTTTTTGCCCCTCCCGTTGCCGCTTGGCGGTTTAATAACTCCTCCACAAAGCGGTTAAAATCAGGATAATCTTTGGGATCAAGGTCTTGGGGGGCTTGACCATTGCGCCGAAACGGATTCCGCTTGCCGCTATTTTTCTTCCAAAATTGAATAAATTGATTATACTGATCGCGCCGAGTCTCATCCGAGAGAACCTCATACGCCTCATTAATATCCTTAAATTTATCCTCTGCACTCTTATCCCCCGGATTCATATCGGGGTGATAGCGTCTCGCCAGTCGCCGAAACGATCGCTTAATTTCTTCACTGGTCGCGCTTTGTTCAACTCCTAAAATGGCGTAATAGTCCCGAAAATTTCGCATATGCGTTCAAGCGTCAGAGTAAAGATAAGAAATTGAAAATGGGTCAAGATCGGGTCACGAGGGGGAAAACTTACCCCATGAGTCTCCCATCCTAACGCGATTAGAACCAATCATCATCATCATCCCAATCATCTTCGTAGATGGGCCGAGAGGGGGGACGGGAGGGACGACGGGGAGGCCGAGAAGGACGTTCATAGGGATCCCGACCCCGTGAGGGGGCTTCATAGGGGTCTCGACCCCGTGAGGGGGCTTCATAGGGATCCCGACCCCGTGAGGGGGCTTCATAGGGGTCTCGACCCCGTGAGGGGGCTTCATAGGGGTCTCGACCCCGTGAGGGGGCTTCATAGGGGTCTCGACCCCGTGAGGGGGGTTCGTAGGAACGACGAGGGGGGTTCGGACTGTAGGTTTCGTAGTCGTAGGGGTCGTTTTGATAGGGCGGATAAATTTCATCTCGCTTGCTTTCTCCGGTAATGGTGCGCTTAATTGACCCAAAGAAATCGTCTTCTTCCTCCTCCTCAAATTGTAACCGCACTTCTCGGTTTAGGTCATACAGGGCATCCTGTAAATCCGCTTGGGCCCGGTCGATGCCTCGTTCATCATCCCGTTGTAGTCCGTCTTCTAACTCCCGAATTAAGGATTCAATTTGCCGTCGATAGTAACTGGCAAATTGCGAGCCAAAATCAAGGGTCACTTCTCGTAAACGCCGTTGAGACTGGTCGATGAGGGCTTTGGAACGGTTGCGTTTTTCCACTCGTTCCCGTCGTTCTCGGTCCTGTTGGGCAAATTCTTCGGCCTCTTTGACCATGCGATCGACTTCTGAGGAACTCAGCGTTGAGGTTTCTTGTACTACGATACTCTGTTCTCGTCCGGTGGTTTTATCGACGGCAGTGACTTGTAAAATGCCGTTGGCATCAAGATCAAAGGCGACTTGTACTTGGGGGATACCTCTAGGGGCCGGGGGAATTCCGGTGAGTTTGAAGCGTCCGAGGGATTTATTATCTTTGGCCATTTCCCGTTCCCCTTGGACAATGTGAACCTCAACCACGGTTTGATTATTTTCTGCGGTGGAGAAGATATCAGACCGACGGACGGGGATGGTGGTGTTGCGGGGGATTAATTTTTTGGTGGCACCACTGATGGTTTCGAGTCCTAGGGAGAGGGGAGTGACATCCAACAGGAGGACATCTTTCACGTTCCCGGATAAAATCCCCGCTTGAATAGCTGCACCAATAGCCACCACTTCATCAGGGTTAACGTGCTGATTGGGTTCTCGGCCAATAAAATTCCGCACTAATCCCTGTACCATGGGGATACGGGTTGAACCGCCTACGAGAACCACTTCATCAATTTGCATGGGACTCACTCCGGCATCTTTGAGAACCCGTTTTAGGGGCCGACGAATTCGACTAATTAGATCACCGCAGAGTCCTTCAAAGTCGGCGCGAGTGAGACGGGTTTCGATGTGTTTGGGTCCTTCTTCGGTTGCGGTGATGAAGGGGAGGTTAATGTCGGTGACGGGGACTCCGGAGAGTTCAATTTTTGCCTTTTCTGCGGCTTCTGTGAGGCGTTGGAAGGCTTGGCGATCGCTTTTCCGCAGGTCAATGCCTTCTGCTTCTAAAAACTGTTCTGCTAGCCAATTGACAATTTTGCGATCGAAGTCATTCCCCCCTAACTGGGTGTCCCCACTGGTGGCCCGGACTTCAAATACTCCATCTCCCACATCTAGCAAGGAGACATCAAAGGTCCCTCCTCCCAAGTCAAAGACCATGATAGTCTGAGTATTTTGGCGGTCTAGTCCATAGGCCAGAGATGCGGCAGTCGGTTCATTGATAATGCGTAATACTTCCAACCCGGCAATGCGGCCTGCATCTCGTGTGGCTTGGCGTTGGGAGTCGTTAAAATAAGCGGGAACGGTAATTACGGCCCCTGTTACTGTGTCCCCTAAATACCGTTCTGCATCATCGACTAACTTCCGTAACACCTTGGCGGATAATTCTTCGGGGGCAAAATCTTTGCGTAACTGGGGACAGGGGATGCGAACGTTGCCTGTCTCATCCCGACGGACGGTATAAGCGACACGCTTGGATTCTGGCGTTAATTCCGTATATTTGCGACCAATAAACCGTTTTAAGGCATAGAAGGTGTTTTGAGGGTTTAATACTGATTGTCGTCTGGCCAACTGTCCCACGACCAATTCCCCGTCTTTGTTAAAACCCACCACGGAAGGGGTAGTGCGTGTCCCTTCTGCATTAGCGATAACAACGGGTTTCTCCCCCTCCATTACCGAGACGACAGAGTTTGTTGTTCCCAAGTCTATGCCAACTACTTTACCCATGCGTACTGTCTTCTTGAATAATTGTTAAGTCGCTCTTGTTTATTTTATCTGACAGAGGGCGGTGTATGGGGGAGGGGAGGGGGAGTTTTTGGGAAAATGTCCCTGATCTCCCCAACCCGCTGACCCAAACTTGGCCCGTTTCAGCCCATTTGACTCCTGATCGAGTCTAATTATTTGTAGCTCAAGAAAATATTCTGCAATCTAAAAGGGAAGTTAAATTAGCAAGAACAAAAAGAAGAAGAACAAAAAGTAGATGTTGTAGTTGCGATCGCCAAGAGTCCAGAACAACAAAAAGAAGTAGGAGTAGATTATACAAAATTACGGGATTTTTTAGCTGCTGGTCAATCTATAAAGGCAGATAGAGAAACGAGAAATGTGAGGCGGACGGTAGGTTATGGAATCAGAAAAAAGCTAAAAAAGAAGATTTTTTCTATTCCCGTCCTTGGTGAAATAGTTTAAGGGTGAAATAGTTTAAGTTTCCCTGCACTTCTTAACAAATTGAAAGACAGTCAGATTGAATCTTAACTCACCGAATCTAATCTGCGGTCGATCCAGTTTTTGGCTTGACGTAGGGCAATTTTGCGGGTTAAGGCCCAAGGAACCGCAACTGCACACCCTTGATCATGGTTGACCCAAGCGGTGTAAATTTCTTGGCCTTGCCAGTCTCCTCGGTCTAACTCGATTTGATAACCGCGATAGGAAAACGAGAGGACAATATTGGGATAATGGGGGTCTTCAATCATAGACTTGGGAATAAAGAGCAAAAAAGGCTACCCTCCTATATTTTAAGACGGTAGCACCCTTTGTTAATATTCGACAAATTTAGGCCGATGCGAAATTTTGGGCGACAAAATCCCAATTAATTAAGTTATTCACAAACGCATCAATGTAGGCGGCCCGTTGATTTTGATAGTCCAGATAGTAGGCGTGTTCCCAGACATCCATGGTTAAGAGAGGGGTTTGGCCTTGGGTGATGGGGTTGCCTGCGTTAAGGGTGTTAACGACTTTGAGTGTTCCTCCATCAAGGACTAACCAAGCCCAACCACTGCCAAAACGACCTGTTCCGGCGGCTTTAAAGGCTTCGACAAATTGATCAAAGTTGCCAAAGTCTGTGTTAATTTTGTTGGCTAGTTCGCCGCTTGGTTTTCCTCCTCCATTGGGTTTCATGGAGTTCCAGTAAAAGGAGTGATTCCAGGCTTGGGCCCCGTTGTTAAAAATGCCTGTTTTGTTCGTGTCGCCAGCTACCGCTTTGAGCACTTCTTCAATGGGTTGGTTGGCGTATTCTGTCCCCTCGATGGCTGCATTGTATTTTTTGACGTAAGCCGCATGGTGTTTGTCGTGATGGAATTCGAGGGTACTTTTAGAAATATGCGGTTCTAAGGCTGTGTAGTCGTAAGGTAAATCGGGCAAGGTATATGCCATTGTTTCATGATCTTGGTGTTCTCCAAGAGTCATCATAGGAAATTTTTCCCAAAAATATAATCCCGATGGGGGGGAGGGGGATTTAATGGGTAATAGGAGATGGGGGAGATGGGGGAGATGGGGAAAACAAAAAATATCTTATTCCCGATTCCCGACTCCCGATTCCCTGTTCCCTATTTCACAAAGAACCAAGAACAAACAACAAAGAACTATCAACTATCAACTATCAACTGCTACCCGTTCTAAGCCCAAAATTGAGATAAACCGATTAATATCAAAGTGTTTTCCCATTAAATCGCGGATACATTCGACTTTAATCGGTTCTTGTAAACGAACTTGGCCAAAGGCTTGGTCGGCGATTTCTACCGTAGTCAGCGTGTCTAAATCTACCGATAAAATGGGAATTTCCAAGTCTTCAGCACGACTGAGAATAAAATCTTGGGGGGCGGTATGTCCCGTTAAAATTAAACAATTGGTCGCTGTTTCTAACGCTGCCATTTGTAATTCGCTGCGGTCTCCTCCAGTGACAACCGCCATATTCCGACCTTTGCGGAAATATTCGAGGGCAGTATTAACATTCATTGCCCCAATTGTCAAGTTTTCCACCAATAAATCCAAGCGATCGCGCCGACAGAGGACTTTGGCCCCTAGTTTTTTACTCAATTCCCGTACTGAAACACTGCGTAATAAACCATTACTGGGAATCTGCCCTAAAATAGGAATCCCTTGGCGTTCCAGAAACGGGGCAATTTGTTGTTCGAGGAGGGTTTGATCCGAGTCCGGGATATCATTGACCAAAACTCCCATCAAGCGATCGCCCAATCTTTCTTGCGCATCCAAGAGTTGATCCACCAATTCTAGGGCATGATAGCGGGCCACCAGCAAAATCCCAGCCTCAATTTGCTCGGCCATTTGGCCAATCGACAAATCAAACAAACGCCCTTCCCACAGTGTCGAAGGCCCTTCAAGAAAGACTAAATCCCCCTTAATATCTTCAATATAACCCTGTAGTGATTGTCGATAATCATTCCTTTCCCCATCCCGTAACTGCTGCGTGACGGTTGCCTCATGGAGAGATAACAACGGGGTTTTACGGCGATCTTGAGGCAGGCCAATAGCTTCTCCAATAAAGCGGAGATCTTCTTCAATCCCATCAACCAGCGACAAATTAAAATACCGCCCCAAGGGTTTACCATACCCCACTCCAATTCCCAGTTTTCGGAGGCAGTGTGTCACCCCCAGAATTGTAGCGGACTTGCCACTGTAAGTTTCCGTTGAACCTACCAATAAATATTTTGTGTTTGGCACACCCTCACTCCTTAACTTCCTTCTTTAGTCCGTTTTACATTCACTTTCACGGAATCGTGTCGGGGAATCGTGACAATTGGACAACTGATGCTTTATTCATCCAGTCGCAGCAGTTTACGATAAAATGTCCGTGAGAAATCCACCTGTCCCGTGCGTTTATAATTAACAATGATCTCCAGTAAGTGGCTGACAAATTCTGAGTTTTGCATATCCACTTCGTAACTCAAATCCGCGTTTCCCTCAAATTGTAAGCGACACCGGGTTAATTCTGAGGGAAGTTTGGACACAAACCAAGTGGCCACAAAGGGGATACTCTCCCCCCCTTCGATGGTTCGTTCTCCTTCGAGAGAGCCTTTTTGGTAGAGTCCGATCGCATAAGGGAGGACTGTCCGTTTTTGCCCTTGAAAATAAGGTGCGTAAACGACAGCATCAGATTTGGATGCAGCTTTGAGTTGATCTAGCGCAGAAGCCATGACCTCATATTTCCATGTTCAGGAATTGACTGGTTATTGTACTATTTTTACAGTTTATTGTCTGAGCCGATAAATTCCATCAGGAAATTCTCCACCAAAAAGTCTCGACTCAAAAGTCTCGACTCAGTTAGACTATTGCTTCTTGGGGATTATACCGAATCCCTGCTTGTTTGAGACGATTGACGGCTTCTTGCAAGCGATCGCAATCCGCAATCAAACTCACCCGCACATATCCCTCTCCTGCTTCCCCAAAGGCGTTCCCTGGTGTCACCACGACCCCAGTTTTCTGTAACATATTCAAGGCAAAGTCCGTTGAATTCATCCCCAGGGTACAAGGCATCCACAAATACATAGTGGCCTGAGATTTAGGAATCTCCCACCCTAATTCCCGTAAGGCGTTGATGAGAAAATCCCGTCGAGTTTGATACCGTTCTTGCACGGACTTCACATGGTCATAGGGTAATTGTAGGGCGGTTTCAGCCGCTTTTTGCACTGCTGCAAAAATCCCATAGTCCACATTGGTTTTCAGAGTCCGTAGTTGTTGAATCACTTGGGAATTCCCCACCACAAATCCCACACGCCACCCGGCCATATTATAGGTTTTCGAGAGAGTATGGAATTCTACGCCAATGTCCTTCGCCCCTGGAATTTCCAGTAAGCTGGTGGGTTGGTAGCCATCAAAGGCTAACTCCGCATAACAGAGGTCGTGAACTAATAAAATATTGTACTGTCGGGCAAACTCGACAATTTCCTCAAAGAATTCTCTGGGGGCGGTAGCCGTGGTGGGATTATTGGGATAATTAAAATAAAGCAGTTTGGCCTGTTGGGCGACTTCTTCGGGGATAGTCTTCACATCGAGAAGCCAATTTTGCTCCGCTTTTAAGGTGACTCGGTACAATTCAGCCCCAGCAATGAGCGGCCCGCGAAAATGGGCAGGATAGGCGGGACTGGGAACAATCACAATTTCCCCTGGATCAACATAGGCTAAGGCGAGGTGAGTGAGTCCTTCTTTTGAACCCAGGAGGGGTAAGGCTTCACTATCGGGATCAAGATCAACATTGTAATGTTTCGCGTACCACTGGGTAATGGCACTGCGGAAAGTGTTTGTGCCTTCAAAGGGGGGATAGCCGTGGTTGCGGGGTTCGGCAAAGGCTGCGATCGCAGCGTCAATCACGGGCTGAGGGGCAGGGCCATCGGGGTTGCCCATCCCCAAGTCAATTAAATCGAGTCCTTGTTCTCTGGCCCGGGCTTTTAGTTCATCAAGACGGGCAAAAACATAGGGGGGGAGGTTACTTAACCGTTTAGCGGGGGCGATCCAATCTGAACTCATGGGGTTTTTTACAGACTGTAAGTGGGAAGTTATCTATATTTGCATAAAAATAGGCGGGTTTGTCAATGTTCTTTGTTCTTTATTCTCCCCCATCACCCCCATCACCCCCATCAACTCCCGACTCCCGACTCCCGACTCCCGACTCCCCTATCAACTATCACTGTTCCTTGTCCAAAAAATCCGTTAAAATCGCTTGGGCGGTGCGGGGTTGCCATCCTAGCTGGTTTTGGGCTTTTTGGGCTTGGATGCGGACGCAGCGTTCGTAAATATAATGGAGGCGTTCTAAACTTAGGGGGGGATTCCAGGAGAAAAGATGACCGATGGGTTCGATTAATCCAGTTAAGCCATACACTAGGAACTTGGGGACTTCGGTGGGTTTCCCTAGTCCGGTTTTTTCGTCTAATAAGGCGAATAGGTCTTTAATGGGGAGTTCTGGGGCGGAGAGGATATAATGTTCCCCTGGGGGGCTTTTTTCGGCGGCCAGCAGCATTCCTGAGACGAGATCATCGACATGGACAATGCCCATTATGCGATCGCTGCCTAACCAAAATGGCAGTTTTTTTTGTAAATAGAGACGAATGACTGGGGCAAAATGGGGATCATCTGTGCCAAAAATTCCCGACGGCATCACACTCACCACCGGAAAGCCGTTTTTTGCCGCAGCATCGACTAACTGTTGTGCTTCGTATTTGGTTTGATCATAGGCTGAGGAAAAGGTTTTTTGTTGCCGTTGGTAGGTTTCATCCACGACTTGACCTTGGGTATCCCCGTAGATGCCGATGGTACTACAATAGACCATGCGGTTCCAGCCCAGAGGGGAGGGGTTGGTAAAGGTGTCTTGGGCGACTTCTAAAACTGCTTTTGTCCCTTTTACATTCACCCGTTCCATTTCTGTGGCATCGACAATGCCTAATTCTACGCTGGCGGCGGTGTGAAAGACGATATCTACGTCGGTGAGGGCGGTTTTTAGGGTGTTGCGATCGCAAATATCCCCATAAACTAATTTAACTCCAGTTCCGGTCAACCGTTGCAAATTGCTACTTTGACGCACTAGGCCAACCACCTCAAACCCTCGTTTTTCCAGTCCTTTGACTAAGTGAGAGCCGGTAAACCCATTCGCCCCTGTCACTAATGCTTTCATGGTCATTTCAATGGCTAGACTAAGTTCCTGTCTTTCAGCATTATCCCAAGAATTGACACCAAGAGCAGAGAGAATTTGCAAAGTGTGACCGAACCTCCTAGGACATCACGAGGCAGGTTGCTTGTAGAATTGTTCCTTGGGGAGTTCTCCCTTTAAGAGTTTCGGGTTTACCTGCATCAAGGACTTAAAGAACACCTCTAACTCCCCTTTTGCTTCCCTAGCTGGGACATATTCAAATAAATTATTCTGCAAAGACTGTTCAATCACTTGGGGGGGGATATCCATGTATTTTGACCCCAATTGTGCGGCCTCGGAAGGGTTTTCGCTAATCCAAGAGAGGGAATTTTCTAACTCTGACTCGATCACCTCCACCACATCAGGATAACGCTCCAGAAAACTGCTAACAATAGAAATGCCCGCTTGGGGATAGCGGGGGGGTTGTCCAGTGACGGCGGCCCATTGGGTTTTAAAGTCTAAATTGTAGAATAATTCGATGTCCTGTTGTTGTCCTTTTGCCCGTACACTACTCGCTTGGGGTTCAGCAAATACCCCGGCATCCCCTTGTCCCGATAGTAATAATTGGGCGGTACTTTGAAAATCTTGGGTAGATTGTAGGGTTAAATCTTGGTCAGGGTTCAATCCAGATTGGGTGATAAGATAACGAAACAGCATTTCGGGCATACTGCCTTTAAAGGGAATTAAGATGGATTTTCCGGCTAAGTCTTCCCAGTTCATTAAACTAGAATCGGGGGACATGAGATAAATATTGCCCCAGATCATCACATTTAAGAGTTTAATAGGTATGTCTTGTTGATAGAGTCCGGCGGAGAGCAGGGTGGGGTTAGGGCTAATTTTGGCTTGTTCAGAAGTTAATAAGGCTTTAATTTGTTCATGGTTACGGATAGGGATAAACTCTAGATCAGCAACCACTTGGGATAAACGGCTTTTTTCCATAAGATAAGCGAGGGGAATGGACATAAGAATAGGTGATCCTGAAATTCCCAAGGTGGGGAGGCCGTTGGCGGATTGGGGATTACAGGCCGTGGTCAGAACAAACCCGGTACTAGCTGATAAAAGTTGTAAAAAACGACGACGATCGCATTTCATAATTGCTTTAGTAGTTCTCAATGAATTGTGTCAAAAAATTGGGATCAGACGGGAACAGGGAATCAGGAACAGGAATCAGAGTTTTAGAGTTTTTGCTTACTTTTTGATGGATTACCAATCATTTATTTTGGCTATAGTGGAGAGTTGAGAGAAAATATCAACCCGTTTTAAGGGGTTTTAGCTACGCAGCCCTAGGTTTAAACCCAAGGCTCAACCAACAACCAACAACCAACAACAAAAACCTCACTCTCCCAAAGAAGATAAAACAGGTTCAACCCCAAAACTAGCAGCAAATTCGGGAAGATTTTTTAATAGAGAGAGAGTGCGATCGATATAGGCTAAATCCCGTTGGGAATGCGATCGCGGATTCTCCCATTGATACACCACCCTAGCAGGACGAGGAGATAAAATAAATAAGCGATCGGCCATTAAAATTGCCTCGCTTAAATCGTGAGTCACCAAAACTGTCACCGTCTCATGTTGTGCCGTCCACTCCACCACACGCTGTTGCAACTGTTGACGCACCCCTAAATCTAAAGAACTAAAAGGTTCATCCAACAACAGCAAGCGGGGATTCACCACTAATGCTCGGGCCAAATTCACCCGTTGCTGCATTCCCCCACTGAGTTGACGGGGATATAAATGGGTGGCATCCCCTAACCCCACCAAAGAAGCTAAAGTACAAGCCAGTTGTAGCTGTTGGGCTACAGGCATCCCCTTGGCTTGTAACCCCAAAGTGATATTCTCAATAGTGTTATACCAAGGCAATAAGCGGGATTCTTGGAAAACGTAGGCAATAGGAGACCAATTCGCGCTGATCTCTCCAGCAGTCGGAGTCAATAACCCGGCTAACAGTTTTAATAGTGTCGTTTTCCCACACCCCGACGGCCCCATCACTGCCACCACTTGTCCAGGAGTAGCAGTTAAATGAATATCATCTAAAATCAGTCGGGCGTTGTCTTGGTAATAAATATTCCTCAGTAGTTGCACAATATCTCCTCAAACGCTGTTGACTCGGTTTTTCTTGTTGCCAAGGCAGGAGGCGATGTTGTAGCCAGCGCAGCAGGGTATCGGAGGCTAAAACTAAGCCAATGGTGACTATGATCCAAGCCATGACTTCTGGGGTGTCTAGGTTGGCACGGGAGAGGTTTAAGGCCGCTCCAATCCCGTTGGGGGTGGCTAACACTTCCGACATGATCGAGACTCGCCAAGATAACCCTAATCCGGCAATTAGGAGAGGGAGGAGACGAGAGAGTAAATGGGGCCAGTAGAGGGAGCGAAATCGCTGCCATCCCCGTAATTGGTACACTTGGGCGACTTCTAGGAGATGGGGATCGAGGGTTGCGATCGCATCTACGGCCCCAGTAAAAATCATCGGGCTAACAGTGACGGCCACAGTAAAAATTGAGTTCGCATCCCCTAAGCCAAACCACACCATAGCCAGCACTAGCCAAGCAATAGGCGGTGTGCCTAATAAAGCCGTCGAAAGGGGTGCGATCGCCTCTTGTAGCCAGGGGTGTCGTCCTGCCAACACCCCCACAACACCCCCCACCCCCACTGCCAACCCAAACCCTGCTACAACGTGCCAAATTGTTGCTCCCACAGGGGCAAAAATTGCCCCAGTCAGCAAAAGCTGTCCCAAGGCCGCCGCCACTTCCCCAGGGGCAGGTAAAATCAAGCTGGTGTAATGAACTGCTCCCCACTGCCACAGTAAAAGCAACAGCAATAGGGAAAGAAGTCCCATCAAGACAGGCCGCCCCCGTGACAGGGCAACTTTCAAGCCCCTTGGCTCGCTTTTCAGTTTAGACAAAAATGATTCTGGCTTGACGGCCATAGAAGTCCAACACAATTACTGTTCTCACTGTACAGATTTGTCTCAGCCCTTTCTATGCCCCCTCCCCCCTTGTTTGGAATGGAGGAGTGTCCGAAGCATCGGGAGAACAAACAACCAATGACCTTTTTAAAACCGAAACACTGCCCGCACACTACCCAACCAAATAGGATCATTAGCACTATTATGCTCTGGATTGAGAATCACAAAAAAGCCAGGAATCAGAGAAACATTCTCATTCACTCGATAGCGATAAAACGTCTCCAAATGCCATGCAGAACTCCCATCCGTTGCTCCCCCAGTATTACTCGTCACCTTCGGAGGTTGTCCAACAATCAATCCCCCCAAATTGCCCTCTCCCCCCAAATTTGGCAACCCTAGCGTTAACGCCCAATTAAACGTAGTCGCAGTATCACCCACCGTCGCTTGACCACCACTCGATTCCGCATCGGCAAAACTCCACCCCGTCCAACCAGACAGATTAACCTGTGACCCCAATTTAACCGTCGATTGTACCCCAACATGATCCGCAGTAGTCGCTACCCCATTCCCAAACGGTGCATTAGCCAAACGACTCCCCGTAGCAGCAGACACTGCCACTGTCCCCGCAGGATAATAAGAATGGGCATAGGTTAACCCCACTCTCCACCGTTTCGCAGGCCGCAGATCAATTTGTCCCAAGGCCGTATAACCGCCGCCAAATAAACCCTCCTCGGCATTAGCGGCACTCCCCCCCCTCGCTAAATACCCCAGAGAGAGAGACCCATTACTCCCAAAACGATACACTCCCGTTAACCCAGTCCCTGGAGAACCTTGATAATAGATAGGGTTAAAGCGGCCAAAGCGCGTAATTGCCCCGGCAACGGGATCAGGCAAAGCCGGATTGAAGGTACTCGAGACATTGGCTTGATAAGCCCCCCGAATGGGATCAATGTGTAGGGATAGGTTGTCACTGACGGGGAAACGATAGAAGAATTTGCCGATGACCACATTGTTGTTAGTGTTGCGGTCAAAAGATAACCGCGTCATATTTGTTCCGGTGGTGGGAACATTTAAAAAAGGAGGGTTAAGAGCATCTAAACGGACTTTCAGCAAGTCTTGTCCCGTAAAACTGCTGTCAAAGTTGAGGCGGACGCGGTTGGTGAAGGTGAGGGAGTCGGGGAGGGATTGGGGGTTATTATCGGCACGCTCTCCGGCCAGTTGTTCGGCAGAAAAGACAATGCGGCCTGAGAATTTTGTGGTGGTGGAGAAGGTGTTGGCTTCTAGTGCTTGGGTACGGGTTTCTAGGGTGTTGACTTGTTCGCTTAAAAGGGCAAGTTCATCGGCAAATTCTTCTCGCAGGCGTTGTAGGGTTTCCCATTCCCTACTGGTGACGGCTTCCTCGAAGCGGGGAAGGGTGCTGAGACAGGCGTTTAAGCTGGCAGCAAATTCGTAGCGACTGAGAGGGGAGTTGCCGCGAAATGTGCCGTCGGGATAGCCGGATAAACAATTGTACCGTTCGATGAGGTTTTCTAAGGCTTGATAAGCCCAGTCTGTGGGGGCAACATCGGAGAGTTGTTCAACGGTGGTGAGGGCGACTTGGGGAGGGGTGTGGGGTTGTGCTTCTCCGGCGAGACTGGGGGCAGTTGCTCCGGTAAAGGGTAAGGCGGAGCAGGTGATGAGGAGGAGGGTTTGCAGTGGAGTCCAGTTGCTCATTTTAGAAATGATAATCATTCTTACATCAAGTAAGCAACTGTACCATAAAAAACTCCCGTTACCAATAAAAGGCCAACGGGAGTTTTTCGGAGTTGAGACTTAATAGCGTTGCACCTGACTAGGCAGCGTTTAAGCCATAAGCAGACATTTTCATGATCTCACGGGTATTAAAGCCAATATTCGATAAGGCTTCCCCATAGCTGATCATAAAGTCTTCCACTAAGGCTTCCTTCTCCATCCCCAAGATGTGAGCATCCTCAGCAACTTGGTTGAGCATTTTCCACACTAAGGGGAGGTTTTCCTTGTTGGCTTCTTCTAATTCCGCTTTAGAGGCTTCAAAATTCTTTTGCAGCCAGACTTCCCCGAAGTTGAGGTGGGCATATTCATCCTTAACCACACCCTCAGTAATTTTACGAGCAAAGGGATCAGCCACCGGAATATAGATATTATAGGCGGCAATGGCAAACGCCTCGATAATCAGAGATTGAATTAAAAAGCAGGTGACGAGTTTCCCTTCCTCATAGGCTTTTTTGAAATTCCCGTGTAAGTCGGAGAAATACTCCTCAGCAAAGGCCATATCCGGGGTAACACTGAGATTATTCCCACAGGCTTGAAACCCTTTTTTATGGCGTTTCTCCATTTTGGCGAGTTTGCTTAACTCGTCTTTATGGTCGGGGAGGAGTTCACCCATGGAGAGATAATTATTATAGGCTTCTTGTTCTCCTTCAATGACAATGGCATTAATACGGCTATATGCGTCTTTATAAGTGTCGCTTGTGTAGTCGAATTCTGGACGGACTGCAACGTCTTGCATAAGTTATATGATCTCCTATCTGCTTGTTGTTGACCCAATCCTAACCCTGTCGGGACAATGGATTAGTCTATCTTGCGATAGACATTGAGTTTCGTTATCGTTAATGTGGAACACGGAAAGCCGTGTGCTGCTGAAAGAAACTCTCTCTATCTCTCCCTATGGTATCGGTTTCACTCCAGAGAAAAATCTATTCTCTACAATAACTTATACAAATTAGTGCGTTTCGGCATAATATCTTATCAATGCAGTGGCAAAAATGGCTTAATTTTCCCAAGTTTCCCTTTCTCCGGGTGTTGGGGTTAACGGGGGGAGCAATTCTGGTTTTGTCTCCCCTGTTGCTCGTGGTGATCACCTCCCTTTCCCCCCAGACGGGGGTTATCCTTCCCTCGTCGTTTACTCTGGAGAATTACCAACAAGCCTGGCAACGGGGGGATTTTCTCTTAGCGTTTGCTAATTCTACTCTAGTCGCGTTGGCGGTGACGGGGTTTCAGCTTGTCACTTCTGCTTTGGCGGGTTATGCCTTAGCCCGGTTGCGGTTTCGCGGCCAACAGGCTATTTTACTGCTTATTTTGGCCACTCTTGTCATTCCTTTTCAAATTTTGGTGATTCCGATTTTTATTTTGTTGAAGTGGGGGAGTTTATTAAATACCTACTGGGCGTTAATTTTACCTACGGCGGTGAGTGGCTATGGTATTTTTTTAATGCGTCAATTTTTTGTGTCGATTCCTGTGGATATTGAGGAGGCGGCGGTTATTGATGGGGCTTCTCGGTTAGATATTCTCTGGTCGATTATGTTACCGTTGGCGCGGCCTGGGTTGGTGACGTTGTTTTTGTTTGCGTTTATTGGGGAGTGGAATGATTTATTTAAGCCGTTGATTTTTACGACTCGTCCGGAGTTACAAACGGTACAGTTGGCGTTGGCGGAGTTTCAGGAGCAGTTTACAAATCGCTGGCCGTTGTTGATGGCGGCGGTAATTATTGCGACTATTCCGGTGGTTGTCCTCTTTCTGTTAGGACAAAAACAGTTTATTCGCGGGATTGGCACAACGGGGATTAAGAATTAGGGTTTTGTTGTTGGTTGTTTTATTAAGATGACATCTATAGCAAAAATAAATGATTTGTCATAAATCAAAAAGTTAATTTCAGCCTTGGGTTGAAACCCAAGGCTAAGAGCTAAAACCCGTTTAAAACGGGTTGATTGAGTAACTATAGCAAAAATAAATGATTTGTCATAAATC
>NZ_JAQMSD010000145.1 GCF_028330525.1 Spirulina sp. CS-785/01 | reverse complement strand
TCGCTATTTGGCTTTTATAGGGTTTTGGTGCGTTACGCTGTCGCTATTTGGCTTTTATAGGGTTTTGGTGCGTTACGCTGTCGCTAACGCACCCTACTGCCTGATTTGGTGGGTATTGCCCACCCAGCCCTTTCAAGGTGACAAATTGGGAAATGAGAAACCGTTGTTTCAGACACTCATGATAAATACTTGCTCCCCCTCTCCAAGGTTGGGAGAGGGGGTTGGGGGGTGAGGGCGACCTTGACAGGGCTGGCATTGCCTACCCTACTATTTCACTAAATTAGCTGTGTCAAGGCACTACTTTACTGTTCTGTTAAGACTTCTTCAAAGGGGAAGTCGGGGGCTGCTAGGACTAATAAGGTGGTGGGTAAGCCTGACGTTCGTGCTTGCATTCGTTCGTAATATTCCATGTAAGCATCGGTGACTTCGGGTTGGGCCATGCCTAAAAAGATGAGATCGGCATCTTGAGAGGAGGTTTGTAAGATTTCGTCAAAGGAGCGTCCTTGGGCAATAATGACTTGGGGAAAGGCCCGAATGCGTAATGCTCTGATCAAGGTGTCTAGGTTGGTTTGGGCGGCTTGGGCGGCGGTGTCGTCGGGAACAACTAATTTGAGGTAAATTTCTGTATTGCGCCAAAATTCGGCACTCCGCAAGAGGTCGGCTAATAAAATCATTAAACTGCCGTTGGCTTGTAAACCTCCCCACCAAATGTCAATTCGTTGCCGTTTGCCAAAGCCATATTCGTGGTTTTCTCGCAAAATGACTAAACTGCGTTTGGCGTTGTGAATGGAGGCTAACATGGTGCAATATTGTTCCCGTCGTTTCGGGTCTTCACTATCTCCTAATAAGATGGTGTTGGGGACTATAGTCCCTAACCCGTAGGTTTCGACCAGTTGTTGTCCTCCTTCAAAGGGGTTGGGGGCGGTGACGACTCGCACTAATGCCTGAACGCCTCGACGTTCGAGGTAGTCTCGAATGGTTAATTCGAGTTCTCCTTGTTGGGCCATATTCCGTGAGCCACTGGGGAGGATGCTGGAGACGGTGACGAGGCCGCGGTTGTGGGTGAAGGCATCGGCGAGTTCGATGAGGGACCAACGTTTGCGGGGGATGCCGGAGAGGACTAAAACATGGGGTCGCCAGTTTTTGATGTCTTCTTTGTGGCCGACTTGAAAAATGCCGATGCGTAGTAAGGCCATCCAAATTCCTCGGCGGACATCCCCCCAGGTGGCGATGAGTTCTCGTTGTTGTAGCCAAGAGTAGATACCGAGGACGATGATGGCGGCGACGATGGTGGCGATGGGGTTGATGAGGAACATGACGGCGAGACACCCCACTGCGCCGAGGAGGGACAAGAGCCAGTGAACTCGGAAACTGGGTCGGAAGGAGGGGCTTTGTAAGAAGCCTTCGATTCCGGCTGAGACGTTTAAGACCATGTAGGTGGTGAGGAAGAACATGGTGAGGACGGGGGCGATGATGTTTAAGTCGCCGATACAGACGGCGGCGACGGAGACGACGAGGGTAACGGCGGTGCCGATGCGGGGTTCGTCGGTTTTGCCTGTTCCTTGCCCTAAAAAGCTCATCCAGCGGGGGAGTACGCCATCTCTGGCGAGGGCTTGCAGGACGCGGGGTGCGCCTAGAATACTGCCGATCGCGCTACTGAGTGTGGCCCCCCAAACCCCGACTAAGATCGAGGGGCCAAAGAGGGCCATTTGTTCCATGATCAGGGGTTCTTCTCGCAGGGTGATGGCATCGGCCCGCATGGCGAGGATGACGGGGAGTCCCATGTAGATGATGTACCCGGTGCCAATGGCCCCTAAAGTTCCCCAGGGAATGGCTTTACTGGGTTCGCGGAGGTCTCCGGACATATTGACACCAGCCATAATGCCTGTGACGGCGGGGAAGAAGACGGCAAAGACAGCCCAGAAGGGTTCGCCTTTGTTGGTCCACATTTCGATGACGGTGGGTTCGAGGGATTTACCAAAGAGGAGGGAGAGGAGGGAGAGCGCGATCGCGGCCATAATAAAATATTGCGTGCGAATGGCAATATTGGCGGAAGTGATGGCTAATATGGCCACTAAAATCGTCACTGCGAGGGCGACATAGGTTTGATTGAAGAAGGGGAAGGTGGCGGCTAGACTTTCAGCAAACCCCAAGGTGTAGAGGGCCACCGAGAGGGCCTGGGCAAAGTAGAGGGGAATGCCGACGGCCCCTCCGGTTTCAATGCCTAGAGAACGGCTAATCATATAATACGCGCCCCCGGCCCGAACCACTCGGTCGGTTGCGATCGCGCTAATCGACAAAGCGGTTAAAAACGTAATCCCAGTGGAAAGCGTCACAATGGCCAAGGTTCCCAACAAGCCGACATTCCCCACCACCCACCCAAAGCGGAGATACATAATCACCCCTAAAATGGTGAGAATGGAGGGGGTATATACGCCCCCAAAGGCCCCTAAACCTGTCTTTTCTTCTGTGGCTGTGGTCATGGGTTATCCTCGACTATCTGGAGATATTATGCCTGATCTCTCTGCGCGATCGGTTTAACTGCCTCAAAAACCTCAGCAAATTTTACCCTGACTCGGAACAACTGCTGAGACTCACCTGCACTTCAGTCAGGTAAGAAGTCAAGACAAGTGACGTTGAAAGCCCATTCCATTCCTTGAAAGGGATGGAATGGACTTCGACCCCAACCCGCCTTTTTCTTTCTTTTGTCTGACTCCCCTCACAACAGGTTTCCCCCTACCGAGAGGTTTCATCTACCCCAACTCACGAATAATAAAAATCAGAACCGTCATCATGATTCCATTCAATGAAACAACTGCATAAAATTACTTCAACATTAGGACTGACTACCTTATATTCCTTCCTATTTACCCTCTTTCCCCAAACGGCTCACAGTACCGAAAAACCGTCCCTACAGCCGAACAATTCCTACTCTATCGCCCAAGTGAATCAATGCCGTGAAGTGGACGTAAACACCGTATTAAACGTCCGTCAGACTCCCAATGGTCAAGTCATCGGCACATTAGACAATGAACAACCCGTCTCCCTCGCAGGAGAACCAAATAACAACTGGGTGCAAATCGACGCACCCATAGAGGGCTACGTTTACACCGAATATTTAAAAGAATGTACGACAGAAATAGTATCTGCCCCCATCGGCAGTGAAGGCGTTTCCACTGTACCTGGGAGCAACTGTCGCAAAATCAACACCCCCAATGTCTCAGTCCGCCGTGAACCCGGAGGGGAAAGCATTGGCCGACTCGCCCAAGATCAAATAATCTACATTGCCAACGAAGGGAGAGACGGTTGGGTTCCCATTGAACGTCCCGTCAATGCCTATATCAGTGCCACCTATCTCAGTTATTGTTCTGAGGCCGAAATCTCCGCTAACCCCCCAGAAAATATTGTGCCAGGAGCATTCGGCAGTGAAGCCATTTCCACCAGTCCAGGGAGTAACTGTCGGCAAATTGTTGATCCTAATGTCACCATTTACAGGAAACCAGAGGGAGAAGCCATTGGTCAACTGGACGAAAACCAAGTAGTGTATATTGCCAATGAAGGGAGAAATGGTTGGGTCCCTGTCGAACGTCCTGTTAATGGGTTTGTAGAAGCTAACAATTTAACGGATTGTCTCTAGGAATTGTCTCTAAGATAGGAATTTCCCCGACTCCACTCATCAACCTCACTGGAGAAGGGGAGAATGCGAGTCACGCTCACCGATGTCCCTATAAT
The DNA here is from genome assembly GCF_028330525.1 of Spirulina sp. CS-785/01. Taxonomy (GTDB): domain Bacteria; phylum Cyanobacteriota; class Cyanobacteriia; order Cyanobacteriales; family Spirulinaceae; genus JAQMSD01. The sequence goes on along the minus strand of NZ_JAQMSD010000145.1, from coordinate 16,499 downwards.
GAAAATGCTCTCCTGTTGAACCTTTCACTTTATGGCCTCTAAACGAAATTCCTCTGGAAAAAAACGCATTGCCTATCAAGAATTTGGTACAGTCAACAATGATGAAGCCTTAGAACGGGCTGTACCAGACCTTCCCCCCGCACAGCAAGACCTCCGGATTCAAGCCTCTCGCAAGGGACGCAAGGGGAAAACCGTGACAGTCGTAACGGGGTTTCAGCATCAACCCGAAACCCTCAGTAAACTGCTGAAAAAATTAAAAACCCAATGTGGCAGTGGTGGCACGGCAAAAGACAACACCTTGGAAGTCCAAGGAGATCATCGTCAGAAGATTTTAGAGTTATTAACAGCATGGGGGTATAACGCCAAAATTAGTGGCGGTTAGCCCCAATACCTAGCCTTGGGTTGAAAGCCAAGACTAATCCCTTAAACTTGTTCAAAACGGGGTCAAGAGAACAATTAGGCATTGAACACAACCCCCCTAAATATTTATCCTCCAGTTATTGCTGAAACTGTTGAAACTGCTGGTTGGGTGGCATTTGTTGGGGGTTTTGCACCGGACGAGTATAACCAGAATTGGTTTGCTGTGAGTCATCCATAACATTAGGGGTAACAATAACAATCACCTCATTTCTCTGATTTTCTCGCGTCGTGCGTCGAAACAGCGAACCAATTAATGGTAAATCCCCCAAAATAGGAATTTTCTGCACATTGACAATATCTTGATCTTGGATAATTCCCGATAAAATCAGAGTTTGACCATCCCGAATGCGAATTGTGCCTGTGGTTAAGTCGCGTCGGTTGAGGAGGGAAATTTCGTTATCCCCAATATTCTGCACCTGACCAATGGAACTGACACTAGGATTAATTTGCATAGTCACAAATCCATTATCATCAATTCGTTCTACGTTGATTGCCAACACTAAACCCACACCATCTTGGCCTTCACTCACTTCTACATCAGTTTCTGTCACCACTGTTCCCCCGGAACTGCTGGTTGTGACTTCTACCCCGGTCACTACGTCTTCGGTAAGATTGACAGAAGCGGTTTGACCTTCTTGAATAATCAAGGTGGGATCAGTCAGAACTTTCGCATCATTGTTTTGAACAGAGGCTTGTAATTGGGCCAAAAAGACATTGATCATACTAAAGTTCCCTAATAAGGGATTGGTTGCTACCCCATCTCCCACAGAGTCAAAAGTGATACCCGTGCGACTGGGTGCGGCTTCTCCGGAGGGAGGGACTGGATTTCCGTCAATATCTTCAGGGGCAGCATCGGGGTCAAAGATAAACGGTTCATTGAGCAGATTACTGTCATCAGTCCCAAAGTTAATAATCCCAATCCCGTTTTGATTAATAATCCCGGTATCATTGAGACCAAAGGAAAAACTTGTCCCAAATCGTCCTACATTATTTAAGTTCACATCAATAATTTTCACATTGACGGCCACTTGGCGACGACGGGCATCTAGTTGGGTTAGGAAGGTGGTTGCCATGGAGACTTTTCGGGGTTCACCGATCATGGTGAGGGTGTTGAGTCGGTCATCGGTGGCCACGGTTAAACCATTCAAAATATAATTGCCTGCGGTATCGCCTTCTCCTCTGGAGGCTGTTACTGTGGTCAGTTGAGGAGGGGTTTCTCTGCGACCAATTACTTCTCCGGTTTGAGGGTTGGTAATATCTTCGGTGACTTGTACCAGAAGCTGGGTTTCTGCACCAATCGAGGCCAGAAAAGTGGCGGCGGTTTCTGCTTCGACTTGGTTGAGCCGAAAAGTACGAGTGACGATGTTTCGTGCATCTTGGGGGAGGTTTGTTCCTACAAAAATGGTGCGGCCTCGACGGGCGACTTCTAATCCGGTGGTTTGGATGACGGCGTTAAAGACATCTTGGACGGCGACATCTTCGAGATCAAGGGAAATTAAGGGGCCGCCACCTCCTCCTCCTTCTCCTTCTCCTCCATTGGTATAGACTAAGTTGAGGTTAGCGGAACGAGAGAGAATTCCTAAGACTTCGCGCACGGGGGCATCTTGGAGGACAATGCGGGGAACTCGCACGGAGGTGCCGAGATCAATCACTTCTGGGGCGGAGTCCACGTTGGACACGGCGATGTCTCCTACCGGAGGGGGGACGGCTCTGGGGAGGAGGGGAGGGGCGGGAACGACGGGTTGGGCGGGTTGGGCGGCGGGGGCGGGGTCGCCTTCGACGGTGATTTCTGGGTCGGGGACTAGCACTTCAGAACGCTGGGCTAGTTGGTTAAAGAGTTCTGCGTCAAATTCTGGGGTGGGGGGTGGGGTTTGTCCTTGGGGTGAAGGAGGGGGCTGATTTTCGGGATTGTTGCTGGGGGCGGGTTCGGTAGGCAGGTCGGGAAGCTCGAAGTCGCTGGCGGGGGGAAGGTCGGTCGAGGGTTGGGCGGCTTGACTATCGGGAACGTCTGAGGGGTTTACATCCCGTTCTACGGTCAGTCGAGGAAGTTGTGCTTGAGTGCCGGGGGCAAAGCCGAAAACAATTTGGTTGCTTTCTCGTTGCACGACTTGACCAATGGGGGCTTCGGTTTCTCCGGTGACGACGACTCGCACGGTTTGAGCGTTAATTTGTTTGACTTCGACGGTGGCAATGCCAGCCATGGGGTTATTCTGCACAAAGCTGCCGCCACTGGGGAGGTTGAGTTGACTGTTGAGAACTTCGGCTACGAGGCGGTTGCCGTCGGTGACGGTGAATACTTGGGGGGTTGCGCTGCTGTCCCCAATTTGTAAGAAGAGGCGAAAGCCCTGTTCGCCTTGTTGCAGTTGTACGCCTGTTACTTGTACGTTTGCTGCTTGGGCGGGGTGCGCCATCAGTAATACGGCGGCCATCCCGGTAAAAATTCCAATAGGTTTAGAATACGCTCTCACTGTCACTCCTCGACCAACTGCCTGTTATCGCCAGATTATTGACTCACAAATAAGTTTAACCCGATTTCCTCTGTTGACGATCTTATCGGTTTTTGTGATTTTATTGGGGTCTATCTCGGACACACAAGGTTGGTTGGTTTGACCTCCTCTCTCACGGGACGCGAGGGCCTTCTCTCACAAGAAGATAAAGGGGAAAATTCCCACTAACCCACGGGTGAGGGACTGCTCAGGGATTAAGTTAAGTTAAGTTGTTTTTTTGATGGGTTGGCTTAGTTTTGTTGTCCCTCTTGACCTTCTTCGCCTTCGGGTTGTTGGGCGGCCTGTTGTTCGGCTAGTTCTTCTTGACTCACGGGGAGTAGGATTTCGAGGTCAAAGGTTGAGGTTAACACGGGTTGCCCTTGGGTGACAATTTGCCCTTGGGAGTTGATCACCCGACTTTCTGGGTTACTGACTTGGGTATCTAGGTTTTTAATGACGATGAGGGTTTGTAACCGTTCTAGGTCTCGTAGGATGTTGAGGGTGGCTTCAAAGGGGGCTTCTATTTCTAGGCTAAGGGTTTGGCGTTTCAGTAGGTTGTTCACTTGGGGGCCAAAAGACCCATCGGTAATGGTTTGGGGTTGGCCTTGAGGGGGGTTATAGTTGAGGAGTTGACCGCCTTGTTGGATTTGTTGGTTGAGGTTGACTAAAAGGGTATTTAAGGATTGTTCGCCGCTAAAGAGGGTTAATACTTCTTGGCGTTGTTGTTGGGCGGTTTGCAGTTCGCTGCGCAGACTGGCAATTCGCTGTTGTGCTTGTTGGAGTTGCTGTTTTTCTTGGTCTTTGTTGTCGATGTTGGTTTTTAATTCATTTAAGTCTTGTAGGGCGGGTTGGATTAGGGTAATGAAGATGGCGATCGCACCGCCCAAACCGGCCAGTCCCAATATAGCTCCCACAATAACGGGGGTGAAGGTAATCCCAAAGGCGGCAGGATAGGGGGATTGTTCCTCCTGTTCTTCCTCCATGGGGGCAAAATCGTCGGTTAATGTCATGGCTAGTTACTGGTTTGTTGAGTATTGTTTTGTTGTTGAGTATTGTTTTCTGGGGCGGAGACTTCTAGGAGTCCTTTGTTTTTGAGGGTTTGAATGCGAATGACTGACCCTAATGTGCCTTTATTTTGCAGTTGATTGACTAGCTCTGTGGCGGGTAAGTCACTTAAATCATTTAACCCCACTTCTAGGGTATATTCCACCACTTCTGGGAGTTGAATGTCCTCGGTGGTTTGATTGGTTTGTTGTTCCCCTGGGGATTCTAGGGGTTCGGGGGGGTTGGGATCACTGACGAGACTGGCTTCGAGGATACGGCTATTTGCTGCATCAAAAAAGGGCGATCGCTGCAACGTCACCAGAAACGAGTTGACCTCACTATAGGAGTTGGCATACCCTTGAATGTTTAAACTGGGCCTAGGCAGGCTAGGGGCTGGGGCCGCTTCTCCTTCCCCATTTTGGGCGGGTTGTTGGTCTTGGTCTTCCGGGGCCTGTTCGCTGATGGAGGTAATTTGGAGATTAGCGGGGATGCGATCGCGCAAATCCGCCAACACTGCCGACCAGGGTAAAATCCGCGTGAACACCGTTGTCAAACCCGCCGTTTGCTGTTTGGCAATGTCCACTTGAGTCTGGAGTTGCTGAATTTGCTGGTTTTGGGCTTGTAACTGTTGAATATCACCCTCTAACCGATTTAACTCCGCTTGCAGTTGCCCTTGTTGCCATTGGACATACAACCAATAGCCTCCTGCTCCTGCCGCTAAAACCACAGCCACCACACCCCCGCCAATGGCGGGCAACCATTCAGCGAGACTGATCTGCCGTTTCGGTTTCTTCTCAAACGCCTCTTCAGATGCAGGGGCTGCGATCGCTGCCCGATCATTGAGAAAATTGATGTCTAAACTATACATCCTCTTAAATCTCCCGTAGTCCTAAACCCAACGCAATCCCTAAACTCGGTCTTACCACGGCTGGAATTTCGTCTTCTGTTTCTAAGGATAAAGCAGACACAGGATCAATTTGCTCGGTCGGTAAACTGAGACGATTGGTAAAAAACTCATCGAGTTGTCCAATGCCGCCCCCCGGCCCAGCTAATAACAATTGTGCCACCTCCAAGTCGCCACTTTGGTTGAGATAAAAATCAATTGACCGACGTAACTCATCGGCCAACTCCCCCAACACTCGCAGCAAGGCGGCCATCCCTGGATTAATCCCTGTAGCCCCCGTCCGCAGTCCATCCACAGGGGTATTGGGAATCGTCATCCCTTGTAACATTTCCGTGTCTCGTTTTGTCGGCAAATTCATCGCCCGTGATAAGGCACTCTGTAATTGAAACGTCCCAATGGGGACTGTCCGCGAAAATTGTGGCACTCCATCGACAATAATAGCGATTTCTGTACTTTCAAACTCAATATCCACCAAAACCGTGGCTTCTTGGGGGCCAAACTGCCGCAACTGTTCCCGAATTGTCCGAATCAACGAAAAACTATTAATTTCCAACACATCCACGTCCAGTCCTGCCTGTTGGACAATTTCAATATATGTATCGGTCACTTCTTTCCGAGTCGCCACCAGCAAAACTTGTACTTTTTCGATGCCATCTTCATCCTCAAAAAAGCCCAATTTCTGATAATCTAAATCCACTTCCTCCCTAGGATAGGGCAGATATAACCCTGCTTCATGATTTAACACCATTTCTCGCAATTCCTGATCATCCAACTCCGCCGGAATGGGAATAATACGGATAATTGATTCTCGCATCGGAACCGCAGTAGCAACCTTTTTAGCGGTAATTTTATGCTCTTGTAAAGTATCCATAATCAGTTCCGCTAATGCCGGTGAATCAATAATCTGACCCTCCTCAAAAATTCCCTCGGGAACTTCCTCAGTAATAAAGGTATTTAGTTTATAGGTTTGTCCTTTGCCTTTCTTTTGCAGTTGGACAATATTAATTCGCTCAGGGGCAATTTCTAATCCGATCCCCTGGCCTGATTTAGAAAATAAATTTTTGAGAGAACTAAACATAATTAAATTAAGAAAAAATAGAATAAGATTATGTTGTGAGGGATGAAACTCCCTAGACCATTCTTAACAAGAGATGACCCCTCTCCTGTCCTTAACTAGACCGATACTTGATTGAGCATTCCATCCCCCTCTCCCCCCATTAAATAGCTCAGGTCAGTTATTTTTAAGGATTCAGATCACTTCCTGCGTTCCTATTGAGGAAGAAACCCTCCTGAACTGTCTTACACAAGGCCATCACTGGGAAAACGACTCCAATTCGGGGATGTTCTTCAATCTAGCTTAGTTTCTCCTCTGAGGAAAGATTTGTCTAGGAGAAAGGGGTTTAAGCAGATAGGAGTCCCATTCAAGCCAGATATTCTCTAATCTCCAGGCCGCTAGTATCGGGAGTCTCGAAAGTCGGAGAGACAGTCCTTGGCCGCACCGTTCTTTTGACCCTTCCGACCTCCTAGTTTCAACTGTTTGCTAAAATGCGACAATACCCTTGAAATCACAGTTTTCTTTAACCCTAATGATCAGACTCCGCAAACGCCTTCGCTTGGGTGTTTTCCTTGCTTTCGGACTTTTACTCAGTTGGTTGATTAGTTGTACTTCTGGAGGTTCAGGCAACCCCGGACAACTGGAATTCTGGACAATGCAGCTTAAACCCCAGTTTACAGACTATTTTACAACTTTAATTGCTGACTATGAGAGTGAACACCCTGAACAGACGGTGCGTTGGGTGGATGTCCCGTGGACGGCCATGGAAAGTAAAATTCTCACCGCAGTCTCGGCAAAAACGGCCCCAGATGTGGTGAATTTGAATCCTAAGTTTGCGTCTCAGTTGGCCTCCCGGAATGCTTGGTTAAATTTAGATAAACAGCTATCAGAGGAGCAAAAAGCGGTTTATTTAGCGAATATTTGGGAGGCGAGTCGCTTGGAAAGCGGGAGTTTTGGCATTCCTTGGTATTTAACCACGCAAATTACTGTTTATAACCAAGATTTATTGGCCGAGGCAGGAGTCTCGGATTCGCCGCAAACCTATGCAGAGCTAGCACAAGTTGCGAAAGATGTCAAGGAAAAAACGGGGAAATATGCCTTTTTTGCTACCGTTGTGCCGGAGGATTCTGGGGAGGTGTTAGAGTCTCTGGTGAAAATGGGGGTGCAGTTGGTGAATGAGGATAAGACGGCGGCTTTTGATACCCCAGAAGGGAGGCAGGCGTTTCAATATTGGGTAGATTTATATCAAAATGAGTTACTTCCCCCGGAAGCCTTAACCCAAGGCCATCGTTATGGGATTGAATTGTATCAGGGGGGGGAAACGGCGTTATTGGGGACGGGAGCGCAGTTTTTAGAAACCATTGCCAATAATGCGCCGGAGGTGGCCGCTGTGTCGGCAGTGGGCCCACAAATTACGGGGGAGACGGGGAAAAAGAATGTGGCGGTGATGAATTTGGTGATTCCGCGAGATACGCCAACTCCTGAGAAAGCGGTTAATTTTGCCTTGTTTGTGACCAATAGTGAGAATCAATTGGCGTTTGCAAAGGCGGCCAATGTGTTGCCTTCGACGGAGGAGGCGGTTGAGGCGTATATTCAGGAGATTGAGGCGAAAACAGACGCTTCGGCGTTGGAGGAGGCGATTCAAATTGGGGCGCGACAGTTGGGGGATGCGGAGGTGTTAATTCCGGCGATGGATAATTTGAATGTGTTGCAAAAGGTGATTTATGAGAATTTACAGGCGGCGATGTTGGGGGAGAAAACGGTGGAGGAAGCGGTAGCGGATGCGGCTTCGGAGTGGGATCAAGCGGTGTCGGGGGAGAGATAGAGGTGAAGTTTGGCTGCTTAGGCTTTCAAGAGAGTTGCGATCGATTTCATGGGTAAGTAGAGCTTCATGGCCGTCTGTTGAAAGGCTTGAAAGCCGTACCGCAAATAAAAGTTTTTTGCAGTTTCGTCTAAGGCTTCTACTATAACCGCGACTGATGCCACCTGTTTTGTGGTTTCTAATGACCGTTTGAGAGCATCAATTAGCATTAGTTCGCCATAGCCTTGGCCTCGTTGAGATTGATCGACTGCCAGACGACCGAGTAAGGTGGCCGGGAGTCGCGGATAGCGCGGCAAACGTTGGGTTAAGGTGTCATCGAGTTCTGTGACTTCAACGGTGTAAGATGAGAGGGTGTAATAGGCAAGAATGGTCATCTCCACATCGTCAACCAAGACAAAAACGGCAGAAACGCGCTTTTTCAGGTCTTGAGAAGCGTATTTGCGAAGGTAGTTGTCTAAACTGTCTTGGCCACAAGAAAACGCTGAACGGTTATGTTTACGGCTTTGGAGTGGCTCAATTTTGAGAACCATTGCCAAAGGTATTTTGATATCGTAGGGCAGCCGATTTTAAGGCAGTATTGGGTTCAGGGGGATTCAGTAGGGAGTTGACGAAGGCTTGGCTGTCTTCTGCATTGAGTTTTAGGGTTTTATGCTGCTCAATGACCTGATAAGCCGCCGTTTGCACAGTGGAAATGATAAAGTCAGTTAAGGTTCGTCCTTCTAAAGCGGCTGCTTGTTGACAAAGGGCTTTAATTTCTGGGCTAATTCGTGCTTCTAATCGGGCTGTTGGTTTGGAGTTGGGGGAATTGACCATGGATACTGTACTGGAGATACTGTATTGGGGGACTGCGATCGCTCGATGGAGTGGTACTGTTATTATATACAGCTATTTGCCATATGGTTTAGGGGGTGAGGAGATGGTGATAGGTTTGGAGCATTTGTTTTGCGATCGCATCCCAACTATATTTGGCTTTGGCGAGGTGTTGGGCGTTTTTTCCCCGTTTTTCTAGTTCGGTGGGGGTTGCTAAGGCAAGTTTTAATTGGGTTTGAATTTCCTCACTGTTACAGGGTGTCACCCATCCTGCGTCTGCGGCCTGTACTGCGTCCCAAATATGCACTTGATCGGAGATTAACACGGGGAGTCCGGCTAACATGGCTTCTGCTACGGCAATGCCGAAGTTTTCGTAGTAGGAGGGGAGGACAAAGAGATCAGCATCTTGGAGTAAGGCGAGTTTGTTGTCTCCGCCGACAAATCCGGTGATGGTGGTACAGTCGGCGAGTCCTTGGCTGGAAATGCGATCGCCAATACTCTTTTCAAATACCGGGTCTTGGGGATTAGACCCTGCTAGGACAAAATGAAAGTCCACTCCCGCTTGTTTTAAGTTGGCTAAGGCAGGAAATAAGAGATCAAACCCCTTTTTTGGGTCAATGCGCGACATGAATAGAATTAGGGGTTTTTTGGGGGGAATGTTGTACTTTTGACGCGCTTTTCCGGGAGTGGGGAGTTGTCCCGATAATTCTACCCCCAGAGGAATAATAATATCTGTTGTTGCAGCCCCGAAGCGTTCCGAAATTTTGGCTTCTTGTTCACTGGTGAAATGAATGCCTGTGGCCCCTTGTAGGTTGGGTTTTTCTAAGAGTTGGGCGTAAATTTTTTTCAGTTGTTTCTTTTTCTTTAAGTCGGCTGGGTCAAGTGTTCCTAGGGGACGTAAAATATAGGGTAAGCCTCGCAGTCGGGCTACAGTTGCGGCGGTGCTGCTGACGGGGGAAAATAAGGCATGAATGTGAGCAATGTCGTACTGTTGCGCATTTTGGTAAAGCCATTTCAAGAGTCCCAAGGAAAATTTATAGCGACGAAAGGGGGAACACTGGAAATAGCGAATTTTATAGTTGTTTTCGGGAATGGTTGTATCAAGAGGAACATCTAACGGGGGTTGGCCTACGTCTCCGTTAGAGTTGGTGGTTACAATGGTTACATCAGCACCTTGTTTTCCTAAAGACTCGGAGAGTCCTCGTATCATTTGACTGGGGCCACCATAAACGAGGGAAACGGAGGGGATAATTTGTAAAACTTTCAGGGAGTTTTCTCGGCTCATAATTAAACTGTTTTAGGGGGGAAAGTGCGGGGAGCGTTTTGTTAAGATTCTTGATGTAGGTCTTGATAAAAGGCAAATTGTTCTTTAGCTAAGGCATGATTTGTATATTTTTCCATAACTCGCTGATATCCTTTGTTTCCTAATTCTTGTGCTAAGTCAGGGTTATCAATTAAACGAGTTAAAGTCTCTTTTAATGCGTCTATATTGCCTTCAGGGAAAATTAAGCCACTATCTCCAATAACATTAGGAATTTCCCCGGAGTCTGACCCAATTACGGGGACTTGACAGGCCATTGCTTCGATAATAACGTGACCAAATTGTTCTTTCCACCCCACTGCGGTTAAGGTTTTAACTTTGTAGGTGGTTTCTGAGGGGAGAACGAGGACGTTCATTAAGTTAATATAATGGGGGACTTGATCGTGGGGGACACTTTCGATAAAAAGGAGGCGATCGCTAATTTTGGCCTCTTGTGCTGTTTGTCGAATTTTGCTTTCTAATTCTCCTCGTCCTAATAACAGAAATTTCCACGATTTATCGGTTAATTTGGCTAAGGCTTTAATGAGGGTTAAAATTCCTTTTTCTTCTACAAAACGCCCCACGAAACCAACCACAAATTCATCAGGGTTTAGTCCTAGTTGTTCTCTTAATTGGGGTTGCGGTTGCGGGTTAAATAGAGTTTCATCTACTCCTAACTGGGGTAAGACAATGGCTTTGCCTTGATAGCCATGATTTCTTAAAATATCCACCCCATCTTGATTCCCAGAAACTAAGCCATGGGTGTGGTTTAAATTATAGGCTTCTAGCCAAGTAATAGGTAATTTATTTTTATAGTCAATATTCCACCAAGTAAAAAAGCAATTTTTTGCTTGGAGATTTAACAGTTTATTTAAGGTGATTAATTCAGCGTATCCCACAGATTTTGCACCCTGTTCCACTTGAATAATCTGTGGCTTAAACTCCCGTAATAGTTTTACAATTTCCCATCCAAAGGTTAAAAGACCTTGATTGTTTTCACTAAAGTTGGCAATGGGGACAATCCGAAAATTGCCTTCATCACGGGGTTGCGGTTCAACAATCCGCTTTTGCACCCCTCCTGGTCGCCATCGTTGGGGAACAACAACTGTCACCTCAATATCCGGACTTAATTGGGCAAGTTTTCGCAGTTTTTCACAATTTAAATCAACAATATAGGTATGACTGGCAACTAGGATTCTCATGGGAGTTTAAGGCTAGTGATGGGTGGTCTAGTTAGGCAGTGGCTTCTTCGGTCGGCTTTGAGGTCGTGACAACTCCCTCATCCTTATGACTGTACACTTGTCCGTCATCCCAGTTGGATTTTAAGCGAGTTTTTAGGGTATCGAGAAAGCCGATACTATAAAAGATGCCTCGTGTCACAATTTTAAGCGGAGACCCACTTTTATTACAGGGGGGATTGCCTAAAACGTGACAGTCAAATAATTTGCCATAGAGTCGCAGTTGTTGACCGAGGGTGAGGTTTTTTTGGGCCATGAGGAAGTGATTGTGGTAGAAGGTGATTTGATATTGCAGCGATCGCGTACTAATATCGTGACACCCTCCCGTTTCTTCTCCCAAATGGACTAAACTCGCGTCGGGGTCATACCAAATTTTCATCCCCGTTTGCCGAAAGCGCAAGGCAAAATCCGATTCTTCCCGCACCGCAGACCCCCGAAACCGTTCATCAAACCAAATTCCGTGTTGGGTAAAGATTTCTCGACGATAGGACATATTACACCCCCTCGCAGAGATCACCCACTGGGGTTTGACGGTATGGACTAAATCAATGTAATACCAAGCAATACCGGGATCCATCGCTTGGGGGGGTAGGTCTTCAATGGTTAATGTTCCCCCCGAATCCGCTAATTTCATGCGATCAAAGACGCGGCCTGCAACGGCCCCCACTTCTGGCCGTTGGTAGTGACGGGCATGATGGTGTAAATAGTCCGTTTCCAATTGAACATCATCGTCAATAAAGACGATAATCTCACCTTGCGATCGTCGGATTCCGTAATTTCTCGCCCCTGGTAAACTAGCCCAGTTGAGACGAAACCATTGAATCTTCTCTGTATCGGCCAACTGCTGCAAACACTGATCGGTTTCCGGTTTGTGGTTTTGCGTCTGATCTACCACCAGAACTTCAAAATTCGGATAGTCTAGCTGAAGAACGTCGTCTATTGTCTCGATCAACGTCTCTTCGCGGTTATAGGTTGGGATGATAACGGAAATGGCAGGAGAGTTCATAGCAGAATAACTCATTTTCTTAACCAAGATTCTAGCGTGATGGACTGGATCAGTTTGCTAAAAATTTGCTCGACTGGACGACACAATACATTGCCATTCCTCAGCTTGAGAAGATATTACCCTGAATTTAAGAGGCTAAAGGAGGTTCTTGGGCTAATTTTTTCTTGTTTTTCTTTTGCCTCAAAAACTCTGCTTCTTGTTCCCGCAAGACTTTTAATTTTTCTTGCTCTTGTTTATCGAGATCGGGTAACTTAAATATCATGCCGACAAATAACCAATAGTAAACACAAACTGGATCAGTATCTAGGGGATACCAGTAGGGGAAAAAGCTAATAATCCCGACAAACACTAATAAACTTGAACCAAAGTCACGGAGAAATTTGGTTTTAGTGGAGCGAACAATTTTCAATGACACAATGAAAATATTGGTTGTAAAGGAGATAAAAGCAATCAGTCCCAAGAACCCCATCTCGTAGAGTAATTTGGGATGAAAAGTTTCAACTAAGGCTGTATCTCCAAAAACCCGTGTAGAATTTGTAGCCTTTCCTAAGCCTCTTCCTAGGAAACCCCTTTGCTCATTGATCGCCCAATGAAATTGTTCTGCAATAAAGGCTTGAGGAGGAGAGGCGGAGGCTCGACTTTGTAAACTTTCTACCCGTTCTTCAATAAGGCTAGGGTTATTCGCCATCACCACGGTGAGAATAACTGCCAACCCTATCCCAATCGGGACAAATCTTTTCAAATTTGCCACTTGCCCTGTAAAAACTAGCAACATTATGGTAATTACTGGCACTAACGCGAGGGCAATACGTTGACCGGAAATAACGGCATTAACAAAGACAAGAACCATGCCAATTAAGCCCCCAATACGCCAAAATAGCGATGTATCACAAAACGCTACGGTAAACGTAATAGCACTATTACCAATGAGAAACCACGCCCAATGCCAAGGAGAGGCAAACGTTCCTGGTAAACGTTGAAAATTTTGGGAGGGACTAAACCCAACTGCACCACCTACTAAACATTTGGCATCAACACTGGCTTTGAATAAGGCATCTCCTACTTCATGGCGAGTTCCTTGACATATTTCGGTGTCCAGCATCCAAAACTGAACGATTCCTAGCAAAGTACAAGCCACTGCTAAGAGTAAATGAACTCGCCCGACCCATAAAAGCTTTTTTGCGTCTTCAAGGAGATAATATACACAAAAAATTAGCGGGATATATCCCATAAGGACTTTTAATCCTAACAGTCCTTGAGCAATCGGAATGCCATCTTTACAGAGTTTGTTCTCTCCCCATTCACAATCAGGCAAAATAAACTGCATTGAGCCATTGACTACTAATAAGGTAAGCATAGCAGTAGCAAACAAAAAGATTAAAGTTCCCAATATCTTTTTGTTCACGATGATAGGTTTCTTTTTCTTTTTTGCGTCTTGATATAAAGCAATTAAAGCGGGTATAAAAAAACCATCCTTAGCTAAGTTAAAGATGGCATTCCCTCCGACAATTTGATAAATCACTGTCCCACTAAAAGGCATATAAATAAAAAACATCCAGAGGGCAGTTCTGGGATATTGGTAAGAAAAATACATGACGGGTAGCCCCCCACCTAGAGCTAAACCAATTTTGGGTTTAATTAAAATGGCGGGTAAGCCGATAAATAAGAAGCACGCTGTACAAACGGTAATAACATGAATTAATTTCTTTTTATCCTGTGCAGCTTTACGTTTTTGGGCAGCAATTTCTTTAGGGCTTAGATTAGCAGTTTCGTCATTTTGTTGAGACTTTTTCTTTTTGTCACGCTTTTTCGATTTCAACATCGTAGAATAAAACCTGTGCGATTCAGTCAGGATGCACCCCTTTGAAAATCAGGATTCAACTGAAATTATCTCAATTGGACTCAAGGCTAGGACGCAAATTAGGATTTGAGGATTACGAGAAGCCCTTTTATTATGACAAATTTAAAAACAAACTACCACAATCGGATTAAGGCGAGAACTCGCGCCATAGTTCCGATGTGGCGTTGTTAATCTAATAGGGAGGAGCGGTCGGAAATTAACTCCCTAGATGTTCTGCAACGATTTGGACTAACTGTTGTGTCCAATGAGCGGCGGAGTCTGGACAAGCAGACTCGACCATGACGCGAATGAGGGGTTCAGTGCCAGATGCACGGACGAGAACCCGTCCCTGCTCGCCTAATTGTTTTTCGGCTTGCGCGATCGCCAGTTGCAATTTCTCACAGTCTTGCCATTGGGTGCGACGCTGATAGTCCTCCACAGGCACATTCCGCAACAGTTGTGGATAAGGGGTAAAGCTATCATTCACCAAATCAGCGAGAGAGTGACCCATTTGACGGACTAACGTGGTTAAATGGAGTGCCGTTTGTAATCCATCCCCCGAAAAACTATGGTGATGGCACAAAATATGGCCGGACTGTTCACCCCCTAACATAGCCCCCGTCTGAAACATTTCTGCTTGCACATATTGGTCTCCCACGGTGGTACGAGTCAATTGGCCGCCTAATTGCTGCCAAGCCCGTTCAAAGCCTAAATTAGCCATCACAGTAGCGATAATTAAATTATTGGGTAATAACTGACGGTCTTTCAGTTGTTTCCCCCAGAAATAAAGAATATAATCCCCATCAATGATTCTGCCTTGTGCATCTACTGCCATCACGCGGTCAGCATCCCCATCAAAGGCAAATCCTAGATCGGCTTGATGCTCTTGGACTGCCCGTTGCAGTAAATTTAAATGGGTTGAACCACAACCTACATTAATGCGATCGCCATCGGGCTGTTCATGTAAACAGACTACCTTAGCCCCCATTGCTCGAAACACAGCCGGAGCAACGTGTACCGATGCTCCCCAAGCCAAATCTAAAACGACCTTTAATCCTTGAAAATTCTGGTGAGTGAGGAGAGAATTTTGTAGAAAGTTAGTATATTGACCAACCAGTTCTGGCCGATAATAATGATGGCCCCATCCCTGATAAAGCACTGGGGCGTGATACTGGCCGCGCAACGCCGCTTCAATTTGTTGAGTTAATGTTGCAGAGAGCTTCGTGCCATCTCCATTAAAAAACTTAATGCCATTATCTTCTGGGGGATTGTGACTGGCCGAAATCATGATCCCCCCCATGGCGTTTGTCTGATTGGTAACGTAGGAGACGCAAGGCGTGGGACATAAGCCCATATTCCAGACTTCTAATCCTGCCGAAGTTAATCCCGCAGAGAGGGCTGTGGCTAACATATCACTGGAATTTCTGGAGTCTTGGCCCAGAATAATGGGTTGGGCTGCATCGGTGGCGTTGCGTAACACTTGCCCAGCCCAAAACCCGATGGATAAGGCCAGAGAAGCGTTTAATAATTTTCCGGCTTGCCCACGAATGCCATCGGTGCCAAATAAACGACTTTCCGGTAAAGGGGTAATGGTTTTAAACAGTTGCGAACCGTTGGGTTGATGGGATTTGGGGCTTGTGACTGGACTCGTCACGGAATTATGCTGTACTTGAACGGGAGAAGATACCATATTAACCTTTCCTCACACTCTATAAGTTGGAGAATACCATTTTCAGCCCAAACTATCGCGCTCTACGATCACATTTCACCGTTGGGCGGTTGTTTTTCTCCGTTCGTGGCTTGATGTCTTGATCCGGAGAAATGGTGGCTATACTCCCACTTGAAGGAATAAAGGCTGCATCTGTTCCCAGGTTAATCCCTGTTCAATATACTGGGGCTTATCCGGAGTATAGGGACTGGCTATTCGATCAATGGTGAGAATTTGGGCGGTGTCTGGGAGAATGGGAATATCGGGATCAAAGGCAGTCCCTTGACGGAGGGAACTGGAGAATCCTTTGTAGATTAGCACTTGGTCTTCTGTTCCTTCGATCTCTGCCGTGACGATTAAGACTTCTTGGGGACGTTTGAGGGTGTAGGCTTCTAGGCGTTTACCGGGGGATTGCGTCATCGTCAATTGGGTTGGTAAGGGGAAGATGGAGACTCCTATCCTTCACGAAGGGGAGGAAATCTTCCCCTTACATGAATAACTGCCCCATAGGGCATCCTGATTAGAATGCGTAACAGTATCCGTCTTTCCTGTGTACAATATGGCAGTATTTATGGGAAATTCCTTGCACTAAGCCTGACTTAGTTTGAATATTAAAACTTCCAGAACTTCTAACAGCTACTCTTCCAACATATTCTCCTGTTTTCTTTCCTTTAGTAACATTGGCTTTGACAATATCTCCTGTTTGAAAACTTTTGACGAATTTGCATCTTGGAACATAACGCTTAGGAAAACCAGACTTATCTGTACGGCACATTTGTCGTGAACCGTGTCCAGTAGCCGTAATTAAAAGAGGTATTTTAGTTGTAATTTTTAAGTCTTCAGGTGTAGATTTTCCTACACAAGAGG
>NZ_JAQMSD010000144.1 GCF_028330525.1 Spirulina sp. CS-785/01 | reverse complement strand
AGATGGGGGAGATGGGGGAGATGAAGGTTTTAAACTGTTCTAGTAGGGTGAGTACCCCTGTCAAGGTGACAAATTTGGAAACGAGAAACCGTTATTTCAGACACTCATGATAGATACTTACTCCCCCTCTCCCAAGGTGGGGAGAGGGGGTTGGGGGGTGAGGTGAGGTTTAAACTAGGCCGTCTTTCTTCGCCATAGACAACATTAAATCAACCACACGGCAAGAATAACCCCATTCATTGTCATACCAAGACACAACCTTAAAGAAATTGGCATTTAACTCAATTCCTGCCCCCGCATCAAAAATACTAGAATGGGAATCGCTCACAAAGTCCATAGACACCACCGCATCATCGGTATATCCTAAAACCCCTGCCATTGGACCTTCGGCGGCAGATTTCATGGCCGCACAAATATCACCATAACTGGTCGCTTTATCTGTCTTAAAGGTTAAGTCCACCACCGACACATCGGGAGTCGGCACGCGGAAGGCCATCCCCGTTAACTTCCCTTTTAACTCCGGTAACACCAATGTAACCGCTTTGGCTGCTCCGGTGGAGGCGGGAATAATATTTTGGGGGGCACTTCTCCCCGCGCGTAAGTCCTTTTTACTCGGCCCATCTACGGTGGGTTGGGTTGCGGTGACGGAGTGAACCGTGGTCATTAATCCTTCGGCTAAACCAAAGTTATCTTGCAGGACTTTTGCTACCGGGGCCAAGCAATTGGTGGTACAACTGGCATTAGAAACAATTAAATCTCCTTGGGGATCAAAGGTTTCGTGATTCACCCCCACCAATAATGTTTTAACCTTTTCTGGGTCTTTGGTGGGAGCAGAAAGCACTACTCGTTTCGCCCCTGCTTCTAAATGCTTCGATGCCCCTTCATGGGTGGTAAATAATCCTGTAGATTCAACAACATAATCGACTCCCATTTCTTTCCAAGGGAGTTGGGTGGGGTCTTTAATAGCAGTGCAGCGAATAAATTTTCCGTCAATAACAATGCCATCTTCTTTCTCCTCTACTGTCCCACTATATCTACCGTGGGTGGAGTCATATTTAAAGAGATAAGCTAGATTTTTAGCAGGGACAAGATCATTAATGCCGACAAATTCAACATTCGGGTTTTTGACCGCAGCCCGGGCAACTAAGCGACCAATGCGACCAAATCCGTTAATGGCAACTTTGATAGTCATAATCTGATTTAGCTTCCTTTACGAAACGACTGTAAGAAAAAATGGGAAGTTTTGTTGAATTTTAAGCTAAGGTTAATATTATTCACTTCAGCTTAAAATTCAGTGTAATTAATGTCTCTGGGCGGTTAATTACGTTGAACTATCCAACAGTTACATAATAAAACGACTCAATCATTTATGATATTAAAATATAATGATCGAGTGTCGGCCTAGAAAATATAAATATAGTCTTAAAAAATGAGGCGCAGGATGAGCTTATTATTTTAGGGGAATTGTCACATAGATTCAATCTTGAATTGATATCTATAATACATTTTTAGATTGTTTTAACCTGAGTCTAGGGAGGTTAACTAGAGTCTGCATAATTCTACTCTCTGTGTTTCTCTGTGCCTCTGTGGTGCAATTCATTACAGTTTAATCCTCCTTCATATAGTAGTATGTCTATTAGTTAGAAGACACTTTCCCCCCCTCTCCCAAGTTGGGAGAAGGAGGGGGAGATGAGGGTCACTTCATGCAATAAACCTCTGTAATTGGGGGATTACAGAGGCTTATTGCTTTATGGAGTTGGGGGGGGGAATAGCGGGAGGCGGATTTGAACCACCGACCTTCGGGTTATGAGCCCGACGAGCTACCAGACTGCTCTATCCCGCGTCGTTCTTTTTTAGTATAACGATTTCGGCCACAATTGACAAGTATAACAAAAAAATTGCTGCAAAATTATGAAAAAATGTAAGCCACAGGGTGTGAGTGGAGGAGCGATCGCATAGCCCAAAACAACTACTGGGCGGGGCTTTCTGCGGGTTCAGCCGGGCTAGCTTCTCCGGCATTATCCGGTTGTTCGGTGTTCTCCGGTTTGGCATTCTTTTGGGCATACTGGAGATACCCTTGGTATTCTGTCACCTTTTGTTGGGCTTGTTGGTAGTTCGGACTATCTTGGGGGACTTGCCGCATTAGCGCGATCGCTTGTTGCCAAGTTTGAGCCACCGATTGCCATTCTTCCTGAGTTTGAGCCGTTTGCACCGCATTGGCCGCTTCCATGGCTTTATTTACTGCGTCATACCAAGGATTCTCCGATTGAGGGACATTAGGAGACCCTTGCCCTTGGGTATTAGCAGGGGCCTGAGTCTGGCCAGTCGGGGAAGCGGGAGAAGTCGTTGCTTGGGGGGTTGTCGGTTGAGTCTCTCCCCCTCCCCCAAAGGGGTTGAGGGAACTCACCAGATCACATCCTGTCAACATTGGGAAAAAGACCGCAATGGCAAGAGGAGTCAAAAAAGAACGCTTCAGCTTCAACATCATTAAAATTCTCTCACTGGGATGGACAAGGATAAATATGCAGGCTCATTTTAGCAAACCAAGCGGCAGAGTGTCGGGAGTTGGGGGAGTTGGGGGAGTTGGGGGAGATGGGAGATGGGAGTTGGGAGATGGGGAAGATGGGGGAGAACCAAGATTGATTAATCATTCATGACCCATTACCCATTACCCATTACCCATTACGCAATTCAAACCATTTCCAACTCTCCAAACACCTCTAACCGCTTATACTCATCAATCTGCATAAACTGTTCAGCCAAATTTTCCGCCACCGCCGGAGTAATCCAGCCTAACTGTAATAGAATATGCAGCGTGGCGGCGTATTTGGCGCGTTTTGCCCCATCCCGGACTTTGACGGCCAAACCCATGCCTTCCCCGACTCGGCCCACACATTGCACCCCTTCTGCGCCGGATTTACTGACAATTTCCCCTTCCATCAATCGCATTAATTCAGTATCAAACGCCCCATTGCCAGCCACCATGCGGGGATTATAAGTCATGGCGCGGACAATGCGTTCTAAGTCGAGGTTATCTCCAGAGGCTAAATGGGCATAGAGAGCGGCCATTTGTCCCATTTGCATGGAGTAGGTAGGGGCCCCGCAGTCATCCCGGGCCCGAATAAATTCTTCTCCTGGCATTCCCAGGAGTTCCCCCACTTTATCAATAATTAATTGTTGGATGGGGTGGGAACGATGGAGGTAGTTATCGAGGGGAAAGTGGCGTTGTTGACAGACGGCCAGCATTCCGGCGTGTTTCCCGGAACAGTTGTGTTGGAGAGGACTGTCTTTGCCTTCGGGGATGGGACAACGGAGGGCGGTGGGATCAATGTCGCATCGCCAGAGGATATTAAAGACTTGTCGGGCTTGATCCACTTCGCCTCGGTGAGAACTACACATTACGGCTAAGTCTCTATCGGTGAGGCCATAGCGTTCCAATGTGCCGCTAGAGGCGACGGCTAGGGCTTGGAAGGGTTTAAACGCCGAACGAATAAAAGCAGTGGTTTCGGCACTCCCGGCGAGGGAGAGGACGCGACTGCGGTCATCGCAGACAACGGCGGTAACGGTGTGAAGGGATTCGATGATCCCTTCTCTGAGAAGTTGAACTTCGAGTTCGGGGGCTTGATGACGAATTCCGCGAGTCATGCGTTTTCTGTACTGAACACTTTAGCTTTACTTTCTTTGCATTATTGCAGGTTTGCGGGCTGGTGCATATTTGACCGGGTTATTCGGGGATGAACCAGCACAGACTGCCGAGGAGGAGGAGGAGGAGGAGGGCAAGGAAGCTGTTGCGGAGGCGTTTTAGGAGGGGTTGAACTTGGTAGGTGACGACTAAGCGATCGCGGGTTAAGACTTCGGCGGGTTTCTCCCAGATTTGCCCATCATACCAGCCGGATTCTTCGTATTCGACTTGTTCTTGGGACAAGCGATCGCGGATATAAAACCACCCCAGATACAATCGTAATAAGATCAACAACACGAAGCCCAAGGCCCCTCCTCCGGCAGCCAAGATAAAGTGCAGGGGGGTTTGGAGAGGGGGGAAACTGGCCGCGGCAATCGGCCCGGTAATGACTCCCCCAAACCCCCACACCCACAGGAGTTTCCGCAGGTAGGTGAGAGGGGGTAACAGAGTCCAACGAAATAGCCAAGATTCTTTGAGTTGCTGATATTCGTTGAGGGGTTGTTGTTCGTCGGGGACGGGGCAAAAAGACACGGGAGATTTCAGCATAGACAAGTTACTCTCTTATTATCTGAGATGATGCGGGAGATGGGGAGTGAAATTCGATGCGTTGGGCATGGCCCCAGAAGGCTTCGAGGTTGTAAAAGTCTCGTTCTTCGGGAAGGAGGATATGCGCGATCGCGTCGCCATAGTCCAGTAACATCCAGGTCCCTTCGGATTTCCCTTCCACTCGTTGTGGACTGCGTTGAAAGTCGGCCTCTAGTTTATTTTGAATGGCAGTGCCAATGGCCCGGACTTGGGTGGTGGAGTAGCCGGTCATGATCACAAAATAGTCGGTGAGGTAGCAGACTTCTTCGACCCCTAATAGCACAATATTCTCCGCCTTCCGGTCATCGCCAGCTTCTGCAATGGCCCAAGCGAGGGCTAAACTTTCCTCCTCAGTTTGATGGGAGGGGATTGAGTTCGGGTGACGGTTTTCTAGAGTCATTCAGATTGTGAGTTAGTCCTTTATACGACGAGGGATGTCCCTTTAGCTTTCATCATAGCGAAGCCTGGAGAGGCTGTTGCTGCTCTCGTTGTTTTTTTTGCTGATGGCGATATTCCCACAGGGCCCAATTCCGTGTCAGAACGGCGCGAGGATGGATAATACGCCCTTTTTTGATTAGATGTTGTATGGTGAAGTCGCTGGTGTGCCAGACGGCTTGATAGAGGTGGTTAAAGCTGGTTTGACGGAGTTCGGGGAGGGGGGGTTTGTTCCCCCGTCCGGGTTCTAGGGAGTCGGCCAAGAAGACGATACAACTAAGGGGACTCATCTGGGGACTGCCGAGGGTATGATTGGCGATGGCGGCTAAAATGTCGGGGTCGGTGATGTTAAATTCTTCTTGGGCAACAATCGCGCTAACATCGGCATGGAGAAGATGGGGGTTGTCGTAAAAGATATCATCGAGGGGGAGGCTGTGGGTTTGGGCTATGTCCAGTAGGGTTTTGGGGGGGAAATATTTGGCTAAGTCGTGGAGGAGTCCCGCTTGTCGGGCTTTTTGGGGGTCTAAGTTGTAAGATTCGGCCAGTTCCCCAGACATCTGTTCTACCCCTAAAATATGCTGGACTCGGGCCGGGGGAACGTGGTCGGCCAGCCAGGTTAAGATGCGATCGCGCATTTTGTTCAAGATTTTCAACACAATAATTTGTATTTTAAACATTTTTGGGCTTACCCTTCAGCCACTGAATCAGAGAAGTGCATTAGAGGAATAGTAAAATTAGGATTTTTTAAGAGTTTTTCTTGTTGAATTGAGAAAATATTACTTAAATCATTCTGTTGCTTTAATTGTTGAATAGAATTAACCTTTCTAATTTTAATCCAGTGTTCTGTCTGAGACACCATTCCGCTTACACAAATGATACATAACTTTGCATAACCAAAACTCAAGTTAGGGAAACAAGAAGACGGCAAAATATCTAGACTTTCAATAGAGTAATGCGTCAGCAGATATTGACGAATTGCTTGATGTAAATGTAAATAGAGAAATGTATCGGGTATAATAAAAACGAGCTTTCCATCTTGAGCTAGTAATCGGAGAGAACGAAGTAAAAAAAGTGTGTAGGTTTCCCGCACATAAAACCCGGCAAAACGTTTCTTGAGAAAAGCACGTCTATTGTAGTCTTGCCAACCTCCATAGGGAGGGTTAGCTAAAATTTTAGAAAATTTGGGGCCGAAGGTTTCTTTTAAATCTAAATCTGGACAAAATAAGGTATCTTGTTCTCATATTTTTAGCTGGGAATAATGTCCATATTTGTTCCGAAGAATTGCCGCATAATTGGGGTTTAATTCATAGGCGGTTATGTCAATTTGTGGTAAAATAGAATAGACTGCATCAATTAAATGTCCTTCTCCTGCTGCGGGTTCTAACACGGTATCATTGTTTTGTAAGTCTAGGAGAGTCGCCATATACTCCCCTAGCACTTCATCAACTGTAAAAAAAGTGCGGTAGGGGTCTTTATGTCGTTCTTTAATTACCATTCTAAGTATTTAAGCAAATTACTATTAGTTAAATGTTCCACCGTTTCTGGCAATAAGTCGGTGTGCCAGTTAATATTTTGAGTAATCCAGTTTTTTAAATCAAACCCTGTATATCCCCCAATTTTATCGTAGGCTTCTTCTCCACAATAGGCTTCCCACACATCGGACTGTTTGAGGAGTTTAAAATAATTATTATTTTGGTTTTCTGAAGCACGCACAAGGAGAATATTATGATAATTTTGTTCCAAGGTTTGATAAATCGTTACTGAGTAACCATGAAACTCTTAATTTATTCTCCCCGTTTTGCTCCGAGTGTGGGGGGAGTGGAGATGGTGACGGAGATTTTAGCACGGGAATGGGTGAGGTTAGGAGTAGGAGTCAAAGTTGTCTCTCAAACTCCTGCAACCGGGGGAGAGACGTTTCCCTTTGAGGTATTCCGTCAACCGACTCCCCGACAACTTCTGTCTTTACTCCACTGGTGTGATATTTTTATCCATAGCTGCATTAGCTTAAAGGGCATTTGGCCCAATTTACTGGTGCGGAAACCTTGGGTTTGTATCCATCACACTTGGTATCGTCGGCCTAATGGAAAGGTAGCGATTCCTGATTGGCTGAAATTACAGTTAACTCACCAAGCCTATAATATTTCTGTGAGTCGTGCGATCGCAGCCCATCTCCCCACCTCCTCCCAAGTCATCGAAAACCCCTATCGAGATGATATCTTTTATGAACGAGGGGATAGAAAGCGCGATCGCGGCTTAATCTACGTAGGCCGTCTCGTCTCCGACAAAGGAGTCGATCTCCTCTTAAACGCCCTCCTACCCCTCAAACAGCAAGGACTCACCCCCCACTTAACCATTATCGGCACAGGAGAAGCCGAACCGCAACTCCGCCACTTCGTCCAAACCCACCATCTCACCCCCCAAGTGGAATTCTTAGGCACACAACCCCCCCACCAAGTTGCCCAACTGCTCAACACCCATCAAATTTTAGTCATCCCCTCCCGATGGCAAGAACCCTTTGGTATTGTAGCCTTAGAAGGGATAGCCTGTGGGTGTGCGGTGGTGGGGTCCCAGGGAGGAGGACTTAAAGATGCGATCGGAGACTGTGGTGTCACCTTTCTCAACGGTGATCAACAGCAACTCACCCAAATTCTCGCCAATCACTTGACAAAAAAACAAAAACCTGCTAATAAAGACAAACTCAACGCCCATCTACAACAGCATCAACCTACCCCAGTTGCCCAAGCCTACTTACAGCGATTTAGGACAATCCTCTCGTGACCAGTGTTGTTCAATTTTATCCCTTAATTCTTCATACCATAAACGGTGTATTTGCCCAAATCAAAGCCCCTTCAGACATCCCTACAGACTTACTACAATTCATTAAAACCCTTGAGGAGTCCAACACCCTTTGGACAGCAGAGGAGGAATTTTTCTTGATCCAACTATTTATCGCCTTACTGCTTGTTTTTAGTATCATTTATGTATCTTTTCGAGACTGGAGACAATCCGTAAAACTGGTCTTTTTTGTCTTAGTCATTGACGGCGCATTAAGAAAATGGCTGCTCCCCCAAGCCAGTGAATTCATTTACTTCTTAAAAGACCTCATTCTCCTAGGCGCGTACTTCCGTTACTACATCTTCCCCAGAGGCGAAGACCGTTACCCCATTCAAAACAACTTTATCAATATTTTCATCATTATTTCCGCCGGCTGGTGTATCTTTCAAGCCTTTAACCCCAACCTCGGATCCCCCCTAGTCGGGCTTCTCGGACTCAAATCCTACTTATTTTATATCCCCCTAATCTGGATGATGCCCCGCCTATTCCGCTCCCAACAAGAACTCTATATCTTCCTAAGAAATCACCTCTTTCTCCTCATCCCCGTTGGCATCCTCGGCATTGTCCAATTCTTCAGTCCCATTAACAGCCCCATTAACCAATATATCCCCGGACGAAACGAACCCATCGCCACCTTCGGCTTTGCCGGAACACGCAACGTCCGCATCACCGGAACATTCTCCTATCTCAACAGTTACCAAGGCTACCTCGCCGCCTGTTTTGGCCTCTTAATTCCCCAACTCAGCATTAAACAAGACCAAATTTGGCGAATCCTCACCTATACCGAAATTTTCCTCACCATTCTCAATAGTTTTATGACAGGTTCAAGAACCCCCGTCATCGCCGAAATTCTCTTTATCTTAGGCTACTTCAGCATCCGGGCCCTCCGACAACCGGAAAAAACCTTCCTCTGGTTAGGGCGTTTATTGCCCTTTTTAGCCGTTGCCGCCAGCCTCAGCTTAATTGCCTTTCGCCCCGTCGTGGAAGCCTTCTGGGTTCGTGTCTCCTCCAACACAGACCTAGCGGAACGCATCGCCTCTGGGTTTATCGGCCCCTTTTCCTTCCTCACCTATACCGGCCTCGATGGGTTTGGGGCCGGGGCCACCCATGCCGGGGCCGGGTCCCTGCGTTTAGCCCTGGGGTTGCCTTGGGGGACTCCCCTCCCCGTGGAAGTTGAACCGGAAATGGGCCGGGTGGCTTTGGAGTTAGGCCCCATTGGGTTTATTCTCTGGTATGGGATGCGGGTGGCCATTATTTTTGCCCTCTGGAGAACCTTTACTCGGCTGAAACGCCTCTATTTGCGAGATTTAGCCCTCGCCGGGTTTCTCATTCATGGGATTCTTTTTATTAACCAAATGGTCTATCACAACAGCTTTGGCTGGTACTACTGGTTTTATACTGGGTTGGTCTTCCTGTTACCCCAACTGGAGAGAATCGAAAATTGGCGTGAAGAACAATATTACTTACAACAGTACAACACCCAGTATCGGACTGATTCACCCTACAGGTAATCCCTTTGCCCGTAATGCGGCCTTGGCGTTAGCGGAGATGGGCTATCTCAAAGAGATTATCACTTGTTTGGCCTATAATCCCCAAACAAAAATCGCCCAAACCCTCCAAACCTTCCTCCCTCCCCTCCATCAAGAATTAACCCGCAGGACTTGGGTGGCCCCAGACGGGGTGACTCTCCACACCTACCCCACCCCCGAACTGTTACGCATCGCAGCGTTACGTTTGGGGGTTCATCGTCTCCTCCACCGCAACCCCCAACATCTCGCTGACTGGGTGTATCGCGTCATTGACCAAAAAGTGGCTTCGTCTCATCTGACCCCTTTAACTGCCGTTTATGCCTATGAAGACGGGGCCGCCACTACGTTTACCCAAGCGCAACAACAGGGAATTGTCTGTTTTTATGACCTCCCCATTGTCCATTACCAGCAAAGTCAACAGTTACAAACCCAAGAAGCTGAACAGTTTCCAGAACTCACCCCCGCTTTACTTTCGGTTCAAGAACCCCCAGAGAAACTCCGACGGAAAGACCAAGAAATTGCCCTGGCTGACCATATTATTGTCCCTTCTACGGTGGTTCAGCAGTCTCTACTCCAAGTGGGGGTGTCTGCGGATAAAATTACCGTTATCCCCTTTGGGTCCCCCCATGACTACTTTCACCCCCAACCGAAACCCGACACGACGTTTCGGGCCTTGTTTGTGGGACGGGTGGGCCCTCGGAAAGGGGTTCATTATTTATTACAAGCCTGGCAACCGCTTCAACTCCCGAATGCAGAGTTATTGTTGGTGGGGTTTAATGAGTTCCCAGAGGGGTGGTTATCGCCCTATGAGGGGAGTTTTCGTTATCTTCCTTCGGTTCCCCATTCTTTGTTAAATCCCTATTATAGTTCGGCTAGTGTGTTTGTTTTTCCTTCTCTGGTGGAGGGGTTGGCGTTGGTGTTATTGGAGGCCATGGCCTGTGGTCTTCCGGTGATTACTACTCCCAATGCCGGGGGAACGGATATTATTACGGATGGGGTGGAGGGGTTTATTATTCCTATTCGGGATGTGGAGGCATTACAAGACAAACTCCTCTGGTGTCACCAGCATCCCCAAGAACTCGCGGAAATGGGACAAGCAGCCCGCCAACGGGCGGAACAGTTGACTTGGGGGTTATACCGTCAACGGTTAAAAAGGACGGTGGAGGAGATTTTAGTTGCAGAGAGAGCTTAAACGCTGTGATGTGGATCACTGCAATTGAGTAAAATTATCACTATTTTTGCGTTATTTTCCTCAATTTAGCGGTTGATTAATTTCACAAAGTCCCCTCTTGTTCTATCACCTTGATTGGGGGGGAATTAGGGGATGATAAAAGTAGATTAAACCCTTATCTCCCTAAGTCCCATGAAACCCCAAGTCCAACTTCTCCCCGGTGCAATTTCTGAAATTCTTGCGTCTGCTTCTGAAACAGGTGTACTGTCTCTCTCGGATCGTTACGGACTGATGGCGGCGGTTATGGATGAAGCCCTTTCGGAAGAGGAGCAGCGATCGCTCAACCGCATTTTACATTCAGTCCGTCGAGGCCGGGTGCAAATCTCTGCATAGAAAGACAGAAATAAGCGGATCAAGCAGTACAATTAAGGCCGTAAAATAGTGCGAGGTTTGCGATTAACTAATAAGGACGAATACTTTGAGAAAGGCCGGATTTCGGCTTAATTTGGTTTTGGCTTTTTCTCGGGGGGGTGTGGTGACTGTCTTCACCGTTTTTTGCTGAACTATTCTTTTCTGAGGAAGGATGAGGCGTTGAAGGGGTTTCGTTTGAGTCGTTTTGAGGCGTTGACTTTATACTTTTGTGCAAGTTTTTTTCTAAGACTAGATAAATTCCTTGTCGGATGAGGTTTTCTCGTTCTAACTGTCGTTCGGCGGACTCATGGAGGAGATGAGATTTGATTTCTGGGACGGTTTCTGAGGCGAAAACTGAATAAAGATTGGGAATTCGACTTAAAACGTAGGCAATTAGATCAGGAAATAAATTACATTGCGTGAATTGCTTTTGTATTTTTTGAGGTTGTTCAGCTAGGATATGATCGATGTCATCTTGTACTAACAAAAGGGTCATATTAACTAAACTCTTTTCCATTTGAGAATTACTCCTCTCTGCTGAACTTATCCCTAGATAGAGTGTCTAAATATGGGGGGCTGGATATGGAAGATATTGGATTTTCTATTATTATAAGGCAAAATGCTATTTTTTAGGAGACTTTGTGGAGATTTAGTAATTTTGTGGTCTCCATTTCCTCTGAGATATAGCCGTTTTCTCTTTGTCATGCAATCAACGAGGTGTCATAACAAGAAATTGAGCAAAAAACAATGAGCAATTATGCTGATTTAAAGTTGTTTAGCCCAATGTGTTTAGCCCCTTGTCTCACCTGCTCTAATGTAGCAGTTTCCCCAATCCTGAACTACTGCCATTCTTCTCTTTTTTCTATGTTTCCCCCTTGCTTATTGTCCCCTATCTCGTTTGATAGCTGAATGCTTACAAAAAAAATTAATGCACTAGAATAATCTAATGCACTAAATTTTGATTGGTTATTTTTTTTTAATAATCGGAGCGGCGGGATTTGAACCCACGACCCCCACTACCCCAAAGTGGTGCGCTACCAAGCTGCGCTACGCCCCGAATTCCGTTGCAGTTAATAATAGTAGCACAGCTTTTCTGGGAGATGCAACTAAAATTTTAAAAAACTTTCAGACGTTCCATAGCCTCCAAGAGTTCAGGGACAACTGGGGGCGGCCAACCCCCCTCACATTGTCGCCCAGAATTGAGGATGAAGCGGAGACTGTAGGTGTGGGGATATCCTTCGACTTCTAGCCAGAGTCGGTCGCTTTCCGCTTCACAGGTGATGCGTTCTTCGTCCATCAGTTCGTCGGCCATGGTTTCCATGGTGGTGGCCAGTTGCTTGGCTAAACGGCAAAAATCCTCTAATTCTGGGGCTGTGAGTTCGATCGCCCAATCTTCACTACCGATTAATCCCTGATATTCAGATGCAGCCGGATTCCAGCCTATGCGCCATCCTGAGCCACTTTTGACGATTTTTTGCATCGTTTTTCCTCCTTTGGTCTTCGATCGGGGTGGGGTTTTATAGTAGGCTGAGAAAGCTGTGAGATTTTCTCCAATTCCTAGTCTGAGGTAGATGAGATGGCACTTGAATATCCAGAAGACCTAAAATATCTCGATACACATGAATATGTTCGTTTAGACGGTGAAATTGCTACGATCGGAGTTAGCGCGTTTGCCATCGATCAACTTGGCGATGTTGTGTTTCTTGAATTACCCGATGTTGGCGATGCGGTGGAAGCGAGTGAGACGTTTGGCACGATTGAATCAGTGAAAGCGGTGGAAGATTTAAAAGCCCCGGTTTCTGGAACGGTGATCGAACGGAATGAAGGGTTGATTGATGCCCCCGAAAGCATTGCAGAAGACCCCTATGGCGACGGCTGGCTGTTAAAGGTTCGTCTCGAAGACCCCGATGAGGATTTTGAACTCCTCAGTGTGACGGATTATCGCGCTCAGGTGGAAGGGGAAGAATAATGGATAATGGATAATTTGTTCTTGGTTCTTGGTTCTTGGTTCTTGGTTCTTGGTTCTTTGTGACAAAGAGAACAGTAATCAATTACCAATTACCAATTACCCATTACCAATTACCCATTACCCATTACCCATTACCCAACAACAATTTCCCCAAAGTTGGCTAAGACTCGCGCATGGTTGCGGAGGAGTCCTAGGAGGTTTAGGCGGTTGGCTTGAATGTCTGGGTCTTCGGCCATGACCATGACGCTATCTTCTCCGTCGAAGAAGTTACTGACGACGGGGGTGATTGCGGCGAGACCGTCCACCAGACGCTGATAATCGCGGTTTTCACGGGCGTTTTCGGTTTGGGGGACTAATTTCACCAAACTGTCGTAAAATGCCTGTTCTGAGGCTTTCTCGAAGCGATCTGGGTCAACTATTCCGGTGGGGTCGAGGGGGGTGGTGTCTAAGTCTCCTTTGACGGCTAACCGGGTGGAACGGTTGACGGTTTCGTAGATGGTGTCTAGGGTGTTATTGTTGCGGATTCGGGCGAGGAATTGAGCGCGATCGCGGATATCCAGTAAATCCTGTAAAGCCCGTTTCTGATACTCCACATCCCCTTCAGCTAATACAGCATTAACTAAATCATAATCAATCTTTAATTCCTCTTGTAACAGGGTGCGAATACGCTGCACAAAGAACTCCTGTAAGGCCGCATAGGGAGAGGTTTTACTCGAATATTGTTCGACAAAAGAGTCTGAGAATTGTCCCAAAAGCTCATCCAGATTAATCTCTAAGTTAGCGTGCCAAGTAATATTAATCACCCCATTGGCCGCACGACGCAAGGCGAAGGGATCAGAAGACCCGGTGGGAATCATCCCCAAGCCAAAAATCCGCACCAAAGTATCTAAACGGTCTGCCAGTCCCACCACTTGTCCGGTGAGGGTTTCGGGTAGGATATCATCGGCCCCTCTGGGTAAATAATGCTCAAATATCCCTTTGGCCACCTCTGGAGTCTCTCGACTGACTAAAGCATATTTTTCCCCCATAATTCCCTGTAATTCGGGGAATTCATAGACCATTTGTGAGACTAAATCCGCTTTACATAATAAGGCGGCCCGTTCGATGATTTCCCATTGGTCTGCGTTGAGGTTCAGTTGGTTGCTGATTTCTTCGGCAATTTCGATGAGATTATCGACTTTATCCCGCATTGAACCGAGATCGGCCTGAAATGTTACCGTTTCTAGTTGCGGGAGATAGGTTTCTAGGGGTTCGTCGCAGTCCGCATCATAGAAGAATTTAGCATCCGCTAACCGGGCCCGAATGACTCTTTCATTCCCTGCCGCAATGAGGTCGGCTTTTTTGGGGTCGCCGTTGGAGATGGTGATAAAGTTGGGAAGGAGTTGGGTTTCGGTGTTGTTGTTGGTTTTGATGGGGAAGTAGCGTTGGTGTGTGACCATGACGGTTTGGATCACTTCTGGGGGGAGTTCGAGAAATGCTTCGTCAAATTTGCCAACGACTGCATTGGGGGACTCGACGAGGTTGATCACTTCTGCGAGTAAGTCGGGGGGAATTTCTGCGACTCCTTGGACGGAGTTGGCGGCCTGTTGGACTTGTTCGGTGATGGTGTGTTGACGAATTTGGGGGTCAACTTCAATTCCTGCGTTGCGGAGGGTTTCTGCGTAGGATGCTGCGTCGGGGATGGGGATGGGTTCGGGGGAGAGGACTCTGTGACCGTAGGAATTGCGATCGCTGTTTAATATTGTCGAACCATTTTCTAATTTTAC
This sequence comes from Spirulina sp. CS-785/01, assembly GCF_028330525.1. GTDB lineage: Bacteria > Cyanobacteriota > Cyanobacteriia > Cyanobacteriales > Spirulinaceae > JAQMSD01. The sequence goes on along the minus strand of NZ_JAQMSD010000144.1, from coordinate 10,901 downwards.
AGGTAACACCTCTTTATCCCATAAGGCCACTAACCAACGAATGGGCCGGGGAAAGCGTAAGTCTCCATCTCCCCACCGCATGAAGCGACGGCCTTCTAATTTATTAATCCAATCGGGGATTAATTTTTGCAGGATTTCGGGACTTTTTTGGCCGGGGATATGTTTTTGCAGAAAGACAAATTCCCCTTTGTTGGTGTCTCGGAGTTCTAAGTCTTTGACAGCAACCCCTTGTTTTTTCGCAAACCCTGCTGCGGCCTTGGTGGGTTCACCGTCTTTAAATGCGACGGATGCGGGGGGGCCTTTGACTTCCTCATCTCTATCCGGTTGTTGGGGAGGGAGTCCAGTTATTACGACGGCCAAGCGTCTAGGAGTCCCGTAGAGTTGGATATTTTCCGGGGTGAGAAGGGAGTCTGAGAGGGATTTTGTGATGGTGGTTTTCCATTGCGCGATCGCGCTATCCACAAAATCGGCGGGCAATTCTTCTGTCCCAACTTCTAATAAAAAATTAGCCATTTTTACAATTAACAGTAACCAGTAATCAGTAATCAGTAATCAGTAATCAGTCGGGAGTTTAACTAACAAACAACCAACAACAAAGAACAAAGAACAAACAACCAACAACTAACTTAACTTCAAAGAATTAACCGGGACTTCCTCCCACGTTTCAACCTCCCGTATTCTTGCTTGCCAACCTATATCTTTTTGGTCTTGGGTTAAATTCTTCTCAAAAGACTCATGACAGTCCTTGGCTAACTCCTCATTACAACTGGCAATACAAGCATGAATCATACCAGACGGGTCAACTTGTTCGTTAATCCAAATCGTCATTACAGTAAACAGTAAACAGTTTTTGCAGGGAATCGGGAATCGGGAATCGGGAATCGGGAATCGGGAATCGGGAATCGGGAATCGGGAATGATATATATATTTTTGTTTTCCCTATCTCCCCTATCTTCTCCATCCCCCCATCTTCCCCATCTCCCCTATCTTCTCCATCCCCCCATCTTCCCCATCCCCCCATCAAAAGGGGGGAATTTATTTTACACAACTAGGCCGTTGCTGCCGCAGCGCGGGCCGCTGCTGCTTCATCGGGGTGAATACCGAGACGGGTTAGATTAATCCGGCCCCGACTGTCAATTTCGCGGACTTTCACCACAACTTCATCCCCAACGGCGACCTCATCTTCGACTTTCCCCACGCGATAGTCTGCCAATTGGGAAATATGAATCATTCCCTCTTTACCGGGGAACATTTCCACAAAGGCCCCAATAGGAATAATTCGGGTGACACGACCCACATAAATATCCCCTTCGTTCAATTTGCGGGTCAGTCCTTCGATGAGTCGTTTTGCTTCCACCGCTTGATCTCGTTCCGAACAGAAGATCATCACTGTGCCATTATCGTCAATGTCGATTTTAGCCCCAGTCTGTTCGGTAATCCCCTTAATGGTTTTACCACCCGGTCCAATGACCAATCCGATTAATTCTGGATCAATCTTCATTTGGATCAAGCGAGGAGCATGGGGAGAGAGATCAGTCCGGTGGGTGTCAATGGTGGCCAGCATTTTTTCGAGGATGTGTAACCGTCCATCCTTAGCCTGTTCAATGGCCTGGGCAATGACATCTAGGGATAATCCCGTAATTTTCATGTCCATTTGCAAGGCCGTAATACCGCTATCGGTGCCAGCCACCTTGAAGTCCATATCTCCTAGGAAGTCTTCCATCCCTTGAATATCGGTGAGGACTCGCACCTCATCCCCTTCTTTAATTAACCCCATGGCGGTCCCACTCACGGGTTTAACTAAGGGGACTCCTGCATCCAACAAAGCTAAGGTTGACCCACAGACGGACCCCATAGAGGTTGACCCATTGGAGGATAACACCTCAGACACCACACGGATGACGTAGGGGAACTCCTCTTGGGGGGGTAACATAGGGACAATGGCCCGTTCAGCCAAGGCCCCGTGACCAATTTCCCGACGACCCGGCGATCGCATGGGTTTGGTTTCCCCGACGGAGTAGGGGGGGAAGTTGTAATGGTGCAGGTAGCGTTTTTCCGATTCCGGGTTTAAATCATCCAATTCTTGAGCATCTCCAGGGGTTCCCAAGGTGACAAGGGACAACACTTGGGTTAACCCCCGTTGGAATAAACCGGCACCGTGGACTCGTTTGGGAAGCAGTCCCACGCGACAACTCACGGGACGCACTTCGTCGAGTTTCCGACCATCGACGCGCACCCCTTCTTCAATAATTTGTTGTCGCATTAATTTGCGGGTCAGCTTTTTATAAAGTCCTGCGACCATCTGACCATCTTCGCTGGCTTGACGGAGGGGGTCTTCTTCCGGGAGTTCGGCGATCGCCGCCTCGATTTCTTTTTCCTTAATCTCATCCAGGGCTTCATCCCGGCCCACTTTATCGAGATCAAACTGCACCAAAACCTTCTTAATGGAATCCTTAGCCCGTTTTTCCATAAACTCCGCTAAGGCATCATCCACCGTCGGTGCTTCTTCAGTGGCAATTTCTAACCCCAAGTCCTCTAACAGGCTATGTTGGGCTTTAATCAAATCTTGAACGGCTTCATAGCCAAATTCAATGGCCTCAATAATATCCTGTTCGGGGAGTTGATTGGCCCCCGCTTCGACCATCACCACCCCTTGGGGAGAACCTGCTACAACTAAATCTAAATCTCCCTCATTGATTTCTTTAAAGGTCGGGTTAATGATAAAATCATCCCCTACTAGACCCACTCGTACACCCGCCATGGGCCCGTAAAAGGGAATTTGGGCTAATAGCACAGCTACCGATGAGCCTGTCACCGCTAAAACGTCCGGTGGTACTTGTTCATCTAACGAGAGCGTCGTTGCTATGATCTGGATATCGTCCCGAATCCACTGGGGAAACAACGGACGAAGTGGACGGTCAATCAGACGACTGGTCAGTGTTACTTTCTCAGGGGGCCGGCCTTCTCGGCGTAAAAACCCTCCCGGAATGCGTCCTGCTGCGTAGAGTCTTTCTTCGTAGTCCACTAATAGGGGAAGAAAATCAATTCCCTCCCGACCTGTAGCGCGTGTCGCAGTCACTAAAACTGCGGTATCTCCCGACTCGATTAACACTGAACCACCAGCCTGCGGAGCGAGTAGACCAGTTTGGAGTCGAATATCCCGTCCATCAAAGGATATCGACTTGATAAATTCCTGCATCTTGCACGTATTCCTCTTTCTTTTCACTGTTCTTCTTACTTGGCAATCCTAGCATTTCTAGCCTCTTGCTGAACTAGAAGATTGCCTCTTTTCTCGAAACCGATACCATCGATCACTAAGGACTAATCAGTTAACGATATGGCGATTTTACACGGGAGTTGGATATTTCAGCCCCAAGAGAGTTATTTCTTCCTCTGGGGAGAAACTTGGCGGACGCAAAATAATCGTGAGGGGGAACAGGAGACGCAACGCCAACCGTCGGCCACGACTCCAGGGACTCATCCCTATGGCATGACTCCCGATGAACTCCTCGCTTGTATTTCTGCCCGCAAATTAACCTTGTTAGGGGACCCAGACAGTGGCAAAACGGAACAATGGGCTAAAAAAGTGCTGGCCGTTCCCAGTCGGGGGGGCAAAAAACGGCAAGGCCGCAAGTCTAAGTCCCAAAAACGCCACAGTGGAAAACCGGACCCTGAAGAAATTTTACCTGTGTTATCGGGGGCCGATGATGAAATTGCAGATATGAAAGCTCTGTCCTTGCAATGGTGGGAGGTGACGGGGTTGAAGTTAACCCCCCAAGGGGCCGCGCATTTTTTACAACAGTTACCTCTGGGGACGTTGAAAGTCCGTAAGGCTTATTTGGCCGACTCTTTGCGTTTTTGGTCCCAGGTTTATCGGTGGCAGTTACATTTGTTGACCCGGGGGAAATTTGTCCCTGGACTGGCGGGCCAACGGAGTTGTTGGCAACCGTTATTGGATAATGGGGAAGATCAGGCACGGTTATTAAAATTTGCGGACTTGATGCCCTCGGTCTGTCGCGCTTATCGGGATAAGGAGTTGGTTTGGGCGGACCTCGACTGGCAGGATAATTGGGGAGAACCTCAGACGCTGTTATTAGACTTTTTACGGACGTTAACGGATACCCAGTTGCGGCAATGGTTGGAGTTTACTGTGCCTCAGCAACGGGATGCCATAACTCCCCCTTGGTTACAGTCTCTCTTTACTCCAGGAGGGGAAATAAAAGCCCCGGCTGAGTCGTTAAAACGGTTGGATAAAGCTCTAGATAATTGGACATTTGCCCTACAAGATTATTTAGTGACCCCCCAAACGGAGAAATTTGGCGGCAACCAGTTCCGAGTCTGTTTTGTTCTCACTCCGCCTACGGATGCAGAACGCAGTTGGGGGCAAACCGATTGGATATTAAGCTATTATCTACGGGCAGTCAGTGACCCGGATTGTTTGTTAAATGCGAGCGAAATTTGGAAAAATCCGGTAGATCAATTGACCTATCAAGGATATACCATTGATAACCCCCAAGAGACGTTGTTAAAAGGGTTAGGACTGGCGGCTAAGTTTTATGATCCCATTAAAGAAAGTCTCAACCAACCGCAGCCAGAACGCTGTATTTTAAACCCGATTGAGGTTTATGAGTTTATCCGCGCTAGTGCTTGGCAATTACAGGATAGTGGCTTTAGTTTAGACTTACCACCGGGGTTATCGTCGGGGTCCGATGAGAACCGTTTAGGGATTAAAATTTTTGCGGCGGTGAAGCGGAAGAAAGGGGAACGCTTGGGCTTAAAAACGCCGTTAAATTATCAGTTGGAGTTGGCGATTGGTGAAAAGACGATTTCTGAGAAAGAGTTTGAAGGTTTGCTAGATCAAAAATCGCCAATTGTCAAGATCAATGAGGAATGGTTAGCGTTACAACCTGCGGATGTGCGGGCAGCCCAAGCCGTTTTATCTCCGGATAAAAATGAGGATTTAATGTTAACGGTAGAGGACGCTTTACGGCTCACTACGGGGGATTTAAAGGTTTTTGCGAAACTTCCGGTGGTGAAGTTTGAACCGTTGGGGATGTTGAAAAAGTTAATTGAAACGTTAACTGAAAATCGTCAACTTGAACCCATTGAAACTCCGCAAGATTTTCACGGGGAATTACGGCCTTATCAGTCTAGAGGGGTGGGTTGGTTAGCGTCCTTGGAACAGTGGAGTTTAGGGGCCTGTTTAGCGGATGATATGGGGTTAGGGAAAACCCCGCAGTTAATTGCTTTTTTACTCCATTTAAAAGAAGAGGAGGCTTTGAATAAACCTGCTTTGGTGGTGTGTCCTACGTCGGTGTTAGGTAACTGGGAACGGGAGGTGCAAAAATTTGCCCCAAAACTGTCGGTTTTTGTCCATCATGGGGATAAGCGGAAGAAGGGGAAAGATTTTAAAATTGTGGTTCAGAAGAAAGAGTTGGTGATTACCAGTTATTCGCTGGTGTTTCGGGATATTAAAACTCTGAATGCGGTGGACTGGGAAGGGGTTATTTTAGATGAAGCGCAAAATATTAAAAATCCCCAAGCGAAACAGTCTCAAGCAGTCCGGGAGTTAAATGCGGGGTTTCGGGTTGCGTTGACGGGGACTCCGTTAGAAAACCGTTTGTCGGAGTTGTGGTCGATTTTAGATTTTCTCAATCCTGGGTTTTTGGGGACTAAACAGTTTTTCCAACGACGGTTTGCGATTCCCATTGAGAAATATGGCGATCGCGATTCCTTAAATGCTTTACGATCTTTAGTACAACCCTTTATTCTCCGTCGTCTCAAGACCGATAAGGCCATTATTCAGGATTTACCTGAAAAGCAGGAAATGAATGTCTTTTGTGGGTTATCCTCTGAACAGGCTAAACTCTATCAGCAAGTGGTGGATACCTCCTTGGAAGTCATTGAGGAATCTAAGGGAATTAAGCGTCATGGCTTGATTTTAACTCTGTTGACGAAGTTAAAACAGATTTGTAATCACCCGGCCCAATATTTGAAACAGAAGGGGTTAGGGAAGGGCGAACGGTCTGGTAAACTGTTACGCTTACAGGAGATGTTAGAGGAAGTGGTCTCAGAGGGCGATCGCGCGTTGATTTTTACCCAGTTTGCGGAATGGGGTAAACTCCTCAAACCCTATCTGGAATATAAGTTAGACACCCAAGTGTTATTCCTCTATGGGGCCACCAAACGGGCCGACCGACAAGCGATGATCGACCGTTTCCAAAATGACCCCGATGGGCCGCCAATTTTCCTACTCTCCCTGAAAGCAGGAGGGACTGGACTGAATTTAACTCGCGCAAACCACGTTTTCCATGTGGACCGATGGTGGAATCCGGCAGTGGAAAACCAAGCAACCGACCGCGCGTTCCGCATCGGCCAAGAACGCAATGTCCAAGTTCACAAGTTTGTCTGTACGGGGACTTTGGAGGAACGCATCAACGATATTATCGAGAGTAAAAAGCAACTCGCAGAACAAACTGTCGATGCGGGAGAACAATGGTTAACGGAGATGAATACTGATCAATTGCGGGATTTACTGTTGTTAGACCGAGATGCGATTATGGATGAGGAATAGTTGATAGTTGATAGTTGAGGTTTACTGAATTTTATGGATACGAGATCAGCAAACCTTCAACTGATAGGGTTGGTAATGGGGAGTTTGTTGTTTGTTGTTTGTTGTTTGTTCTTTGGACAACTCTAAAATTATCCATTATCCATTATCAACTATCCACTATCCATTATCCATTATTCATTATCTAACTAGCCACTTTCGCCATTTGTAATAAAGCAGCTTTGCGACTGTCAAATAGCTTCGACAGACTTTCTGTGATAATTCGCACCACCTCCGGGTTACAGAGGGCTAAAAACTCCTCATTACTAATTTCATCCTTGAAAAAGGCTTTCGCTTGGTCTAGGAGGTCACTAATTTCTTGAAAGCCCATAATTTTGACAATGAGGGTGGTGAGAGGGGAATTTTTAATATCGTAGGACGAACTGCTAAAGCGGCCTTTTTCTAATAATCCCAAAATTTCTTGTTCTAAGGGGTCCTCCATAGACACCTTGAGGGGGACATCCGGTAAAAAGTCTTCTAGCTTCTCAATGGGGAGGCCATGGGGGTTAAATTCTCCCATAATGGTAGAGAGGGGGATATTGCGGCCAAAGCGTCTCGAAAGGGCTTCTAGGACGGCCATAGTAAAGAGTTTACTGCCTAAATAAATTCGCGCGATCGCAATATTCCGGCCCGCCCGTTCCAACAAACTATGATACCGTTGGTTCGGAGGTTCTCCCTTAAACTGTTGGAACACCAATTCCGGTCTCAGGAAGTTCATAAACCCTTCCATTTTCTGTAACGCCACCCGATACTCAATCACCGTGTAAGAACTGGGATTTTTGAGATTATGATTGGTTTCCGGGAGCAAACTCCACGTATTATCTAAAAAGCGGGCTGAACTGGGATGAGCAAAACTGCCCACATCTCGATTGGCCATTCGCACGGCCCGTTGGACCGACTCAATTAATTCTCCCTCACTTAACCCCAGTTGAAAGTCCTGATTAACCGTTTGGATATTCTCATAAAGTCGGTCTGCTGCCGTTTTCCCCTCCACCGCAGGACGGAAGGGAATGGTCGCTTCAATGCAAGTCACAATTTGCAGAATTAAACTAGGGTGAAGGAAAGACACTAGCACTCTGGCACAGACCAAAGCACTGAGAAACTCGTTTTGTCCAGCAAACGGTGAAAGTTGCTGTCCAGGCTTAAACCCAAAAACCCCGATGACTAAATCAAACATGGGGTCGTCGGGGAGGTCTTCTTGGTCGCGGATGTAGAGATGATCTTGGATATCTCGGATAAAGGGCGAGATGTAATAGGTTAAGTTGAAATTGACACTTTGATCGACCTGCACATAAACCAAGTCATGGAATAAGGCGGCCAGCACTTCGATGGCATTGGCAGACCCCCCCACTTCAAAGATATGATCGGGGGTGTGAAAGTACCGCCAAGGGCCGGTCATGGTTTGGACGATTAAATCAGCAATTTTTGAGAGTTCTTTCTCGCCAACGGCTACGCCTAACTGACCCATCGCCCAAGTCAGCTTATCAAAACAAAGTTTGTGATCCCGTTCAAAGTTCATCCAGACTCTGCACCTCTAGTTAACCTATTTGCTATTTTAGCTATCTTGGTCAAAGGTGAACGAGATTATTTTTTTTTGAGTGAGATTTGAGAGATAATGGTGAGGGGGAAAGCGTTTTTTTGATAAATCTGATTTATGCTCTCTGTCCCAACGATGATTTTTTTGTATAACTACCGTTGTTGTTACAAATCTTAACTCGCCCAAATCCCAAATTTTGACAACATTTTGACAACGAGGTTGCGCGGTTTGAGGTTTTTATTCTAGAATAGTGATATATTAGCAATATGCTATAGTTTGCGGCGTGTTGTATCTCACCTCGGCTAGTTGCCCTACAATACCCATCCTGCCGTTGTTAATCTGCCGATAAACATTCTTCCTTAGAGAGGCGGCGAATTTAATTTTTTCTTCTGTTTTCAAGATGGGGTTGACAAATTGCATATTTTGTGCAGCGAGGTTGTTCCTCTCTTTTTTGTGGGTGAATTTGTAGTAGTATGCTGATGGGTGAGTATAGGAATTAATTGCACCCCAGAGGCACAGAGAGACATAGAGAATAGAGAGAGAAGTATAGTAAAAATACATGATTTGTAATCAATCAAAAAGAAAGTAAGAAAAGAATCTAAACCCCCTATTCCCTCTATTCCCTTGCCCTGTTCGCGTAGCGTCCCGTCAGGGGTAGCGAAGTCGAAGGGCTATTCCCCTTAATATTGCTTTAAAGCGCGTTTAATTTCTCGGTCAGTGTCTCGTTTCTTGATAGTTTCGCGTTTATCGTGAATTTTCTTCCCTTTCCCTAGTCCGAGTAAAACTTTTACCCAACCTCGCTTAAAATACATTTTTAGCGGAATTAAAGTTAAGCCTTTTTGCTCTAGTTTTCCAATTAGTTTATTAATTTCTTTCCGTTTCAGCAATAATTTGCGAGTCCGACGGGGATCATGGTTAAAATATTCACCACTATCTTGATAAGGGGAAATATGTACGTTTAATAACCAGGCTTCTCCATTACGAATTAACCCATATCCGTCTTGCATATTCACTCGACCGTCTCGGATGGATTTTACCTCAGTCCCAACTAATTGCACCCCGGCCTCGTAGGTGTCTAGAATTTCGTACAAATACCGGGCTTTGCGATTATTGCTAATAACTTTATAGCCGTTTGATTGATCTCCCATGTAATTCTTATCTCGATAACTTCTGAAGCTCTACTCAGAATGTCGCTTAGGTCTTGATATTCTCCTCGAATTTCCCATTATACCCAAAAAAAATAATCCTGTCTGCTATTTGCTCTCTCGTTGTCGATTAAACCAGTCTTGGAGTTGCTGACGACAGGGGGTTTCTAGAATGCCGCCTAAGACTCCTAAGCGGTGGTTGGAGGCAGGACTATCAGGGAGGTTGAGGACGGTGCGAATTGCACCAGTTTTGGGGTCATTTGCGCCATAGACTAATAATCCTAGTCTGGCTTGGATAATTGCCCCAGCGCACATGGGACAGGGTTCTAGGGTAACGTAGAGGGTACAGTCGGAGAGTCGCCAATCTTGTCTGATTTTAGCAGCTTGCGCGATCGCAATCATTTCAGCATGGGCCGTGGGGTTATATCCCATCTCTTTCCCATTAAAGGCGGTGGCCAGACAATTCCCCTGTTTATCCACCACAATAGCCCCCACTGGAACTTCACCCATTTCTGCTGCCTTCTGGGCTAAGTCTAAGGCGTGTTGCATCCATGTTCGGTGTTGCTGATAGGTGGTTTCATTCAGGCTGAGAAAAGCCGGTTTCATTGGATAATGGGTAATGGGTAATGGGAGATGAAGAAACCGGGTTTCTATGCAAAATTAGAATATTTTTTGACAACTTAAACAGAAACCCGGTTTCTCACCTAACTAGAAGCTCAACTACAAAAACCAACAACCAACAACAAAATCACTTCATGGCCGCAGAGAAGAAGGCCACCTCACAGTCTAAGGCATAACGGTAGGTGTCACGGGTTTGTAACGTGGCCGTTGCATAACGGTTAACCAAAGACTCTAGGGTTTGGGCAAACTGTTCAAACTCATCACTACTGTACGTTTCCACCCAACTACGGTATTGATGATCTTTTACCCCCTGTTTGGCGATTTCTTGCCCTAAAAAGGCATACAGACGCATACAAGGAGACATAGCCACCGCCGTTAACCCCGTCTCTTGACTCCAAGCAGTGGCGAGGAGAAAATCCGTATAGCGACGAGTGGCGGCAGAGGGTTGCACTTGTTGTAAGTTTACCCCCCATTCGGCGGCTAACTGTTCATGGAGGTTACGTTCTGTTAACCCAGCCCCGGCTAACTGATATAACTCATTAAACCCATCCCAGTCTGGGGCTTTGGCCGCAGCAATGCTATAGGCCCGGGCAAAGGCTTCTAAAAAAAAGGCATCTTGCCCAATGTAAAATTTAAACTTGTCTAGGTCTAATGTTCCAGAGGCAATACCCGTCACGAAGGGATGATTGAGGCAAGTCTGGGCTATATCTTGATGGTTATTCCACAATTCTTGACTTAGCGTCATTATGTTCACTCAATATGTTCACTCAATTCGTTAGCGAGAGGGGTTAACCTCTAGTAGGCTATTTACTCGACTTTTTTTGACATCTTTTTTTGACATTAGGCCACAAAGCCCTACTTATACCCATCCTGGAGTTTTCTGGCCTGTGCCGGATGAACAGGTTTCAAAGGGGTTTGATTTTGGTCTATGAGAAATGCGTAATTGCACATGATTTTCAGGGCTTCTTCAGCCACTCAGTTAAACTGT
>NZ_JAQMSD010000143.1 GCF_028330525.1 Spirulina sp. CS-785/01 | reverse complement strand
CGCTCTAATCTCCGATTGAGCGTGGGAGTATGTCACTATTTTGCGCTCTTTATACCATTGTAGTGGGGAACAAATTAGTTATTGGGTGAAAGGGGTTTGTAAGTTATCTCATCCTCCTGTTGCGTGGCCCGAAACTGTGACTCCTGCTCATTTTCTTCACCAGTCTCTCTCCCAAAAACAGGATCATTGGGCTGACTGTTTACCCCAGTTGGCCCAACATTATCGGCAACAGGGAACGGGGATTTTTGGGCAATATCATGGGTTACGCTGGTATAACGGGGAGTTACAGGGGATTGCCTATGCTGATCCCATTCGCTTAGGGGAAATTGCCGGATATGAGCAACAAAAAGCGCGGTTAGTGGAGAATACGCGGTTTTTGTTGGCGGGCTATCGGGCCTTGCACGTTTTATTATACGGGAGTCGGGGATCGGGGAAGTCGTCGTTGGTGAAGGGGTTATTAAATGAGTTCGGCGATCGCGGGTTAAGATTAATTGAGGTGGCCAAGTCTGATCTCCGCGACTTACCGCAGATTGTGGACCGTTTACGATCCTTGCCCCAGTCGTTTATTTTATTCGTGGATGACCTATCTTTTGAGGAAGACGACGAGGCATTTAAGGCACTCAAGGTGGTATTAGAAGGGAGTGTCACCGCGAGGGCAAAAAATGTGGTGGTTTATGCCACCTCAAACCGTCGTCATCTGGTGCGAGAATTTTTTAGCGATCGCCCGCGGCCCAGTGAAGGGGATGAGGTTCATGGGTGGGATACAATGCAAGAGAAGTTATCTTTTAGCGATCGCTTTGGCCTCACCCTCACCTTTGAACCTGCCAACCAAGACACCTACTTACAAATCGTGCAGCATTTAGCCCAGCAAGCCCAAATCCGCCTCCCTCAAGAAGATTTGGAGTTTCGCGCCAAACAATGGGCAACCCAGCATAATGGGCGTTCTGGGCGTTCTGCGAGGCAGTTTGTGGATTATTTACAAGCAGAGTTGGCAATTAACAATTAACAATACCAAACCAACTATGCGAAACTTATCTTTTAACGTTTTATGAACGGTTTGATTTTTAGGAGATGAGCTAATAATTGAGAGTTGATAATTGAGAGTTGGTGAACCACAAAGACACAAAGGACACAAAGAACCAAGACCCAAGAACACACTACAACCGATTCCTGGCTTTTAACTGTAAATACCGTTCCACTAATTGGTCGCTAATTTGGTTGGCCGGGGCATCTAAGACTAAAACCCCTTTTTGTTTTAATTGGGCAAAGGCCGTCTCCCGTTGGGTGAGGAGATCAAGGGCGACTGCTTGATTATAGGCTGCGGTGAGTTCTTTTTGTGGGTTAGGGCTTTCGGGAATGTCTTGAGTGGCAATGCGGTCCACTTCTGGGTCGCGGAGGGTGACGCAGAAGGGGAGATAACGGGGGGTGAGTCGGGTGAGGGCGGCGAGGAGTTCAGCCGAGGCGGTGCGATCTACAATATCGGTGAGGATGACTACTAGGGCCCGGCGGGTTTGTTGGTTGACAATGCGCGTTACGGCCCCAAAATAGTCCGGTTCGAGGAGGTCGGGTTGGAGGGGGGTGAGTTGTTCGATGAGGTGACTGAGGTGGTGTTGGCCTTGGGTGGGGGGTATCCAGAGGGAGAGGGTTTTGTCAAAGACTCCGATTCCCACGCGATCGCCCCGTTTTAATCCTGCTAAAGTGAGAGATAAGGCCGCATTCAGTCCCCAGTCAAAGCGTTGCATCCCCTGAACTTGGGCGGTCATTAAACGGCCTCGGTCCAATAAAATAATTAAGGTTTGTTCTTTTTGGGGTTCGAGGACACGCACCAAAGGCCGAGAACGGCGGGCGGTGGCTTTCCAGTCGATTAAACGGGGGTCGTCTCCTGTGCTATAATCGCGCAGTTCTGCAAACTCGGTCCCCTGACCAAAACGCCGCAATTGGCGCATTGTTCCGGTATTCTGGATAGCGAGACGAATGGATAAAGAACGCAACCCCATTAAGTCTGGATAAACTGCTACTTTTACGGTGGCCGGGATTTTCCACTGTTGCCAGACTAACCCCCATTGGCCCAATTGTCGCACTTGAATATCTCCCCATGTAAATTCTCCCCGTTGGTTGGGGTGAATGCTGTAAATTAAGTCTTCGCTGCTGTTGGAGGGGAGTGTCAGTGAGAAGGTATCTGTGGAGACGGTGAAGGGTTGGGGGTACGCATCCCGCAACTGGAGACGAGTGGGGTAATTTTTAGCGGTGACGGTGAGGACAACGGGGTTATCTCGGCCAATGGAGAGTTTGTGCAAGGGATGACGAGTGACTTCGACTCGTTGTTGTTTCCCTCGTTGTCTGTCAATGAGTCCAATTATAATTAATGTTCCGTCTAAGAGAAGGGTGAAACGAATGCTGGTTTCGGGGGAACTCCAGAGGGTGATGGCAATGGCCACAACCATGATGAGAAATAAGAGTACATAAAAGCGTTGGGAGGGAATCATTGTTTTGGGGGATGGGGGATTGCGTAGATGGATGGACTCCTAAGCTAAAACAGTTTTACGTGAGCAAAAAATACTCTAATTTCTTGTTTCCTGTTCTCTGTTCCCTGTTCCCTCTTATCACATACCCAGTTAAATGCACAACCCGTTAGGAGGGGAATAGCTGACGGTTCACTATTGCCCCGATTCTCAATTGTTACAAATAATTGACAACAGGGATTGGCAATTTCAGCAATTTGTACTATTGTGAGTGCAGCCTGTATTATTTTAAGAATTGTTGCATTTTGCGTAAAGTATAGTGGTACAAGGAGTCAGAGCGATTTTCGGTAATGTGTTTGCGGCTATCTCCCTCGACAGTTGGGTTGGGAGACGGTCTCGTGTTTCCTCTCAGGTGAAAGTGTATGCACCCAAACGCGGGACTAACCCCTATTCCCAAGAGGAGAATGTGCGGTTGGCCTTGACTCGTCACGGACAACCGCAATGGACTGAAGAAGACTTCCAAAACTTGATGAAACAATTGGGAGAAGCGGGTTATGGGTGGCTTAGTCCTGAAGGAGTACGAGCGCAACTTGAAGCGATGAACCAGTTTCGAGAGAAGTAAGCTAGGTTGAGCTTATTCTGTTTTTTCCCTCTTGACAAAGTTTAGTCTATCCCTGTACAAAGATTGCGATCGCGCCCCTCAACCCCCTGATTATTTCGCAAATAATCCCGCACCCAGTTGCAAGCATAAGTTAACTCATCCACATTCAACACGCGCTCCATATTCCACAAGGCCAACATTTGATCATCCGTCCCCGTCGCTAAGGTTTCACCATCGGGACTAAACCGCACCGACCACACCCCACCCCCAAACCCATACAAAGTTTTTAAAACCTCCCCCTCCACCGTCCACAGTTTCGCCGTTTGGTCCACACTCCCCGAAGCCAGCATTTGCCCATCAGGACTAAACGCCACCGTCACCACGCCACTGTTATGCTGGTCTAGAGTATGGACTAACTCCCCCTCCCAGTCCCAGAGTTTCACCGTCCCATCCACACTGGCCGAGGCAATATACTCTGAAGTCGCATCTAAGCCAAAAACCACCCCAGAATGGGCCTCAATAGACTGTAACAACTCCCCCGACCGACTCCACACCTTCACCGTCCCATCGGCCCCGGTAGTGGCAAAGCGTTGGCCATGGGGATGAAACACCACCCGATGCACCCGTCCCTGATGCTCCGTTAAGGTTTTCACTAACGTCCCATCCACTCGCCAAAGTTTCACCGTTTTATCATCACTCACCGACACCACCAACTCCCCATCGGGACTAAAGGCCGCATCCCAAACTTGTGCGTCATGTTTCCCTAAAACTTGCACCGGAGTCCCATCAGGATGCCAAAGATGAATTGTCCCATCAGAGCTAGTCGTAGCAATGAGTTGTCCATCAGGACTCACATCAAAGCCAAAAAAAGAAAAGTGTTGCTCTGGTAAAAAAAGTTGTTCTCTATTCTCCTGTCTATCTAACAAGACCGCATTTCCCCCCTGGTCTTCTATGAGAAGATACTTGCTATTGGGGAGAAAGGCAATATCCCAAATTTTATGATCCCACCGAATTTCTTGGACTAAGGGAGAAGTCGGTTGCCAGAGTCGCGCTGTCCCATCTTCTCCCCCAGACACCAGTTGCCAGTCGGTGGTTTGGGAAAAGGCCAAGTCTCGCACTCCGGCACTATGGCCGCGAAAAATTGCCCCCAGTCGGCCATCCCGTCGCCATAGTCGCACCGTTTGGTCTTTCCCCACAACCCCTAACTTTTGACCATCGGGAGAAAAGGCCAAGCGGTCAACCCCTCCCTTATGTCCCTCTAAGGTGGCCACCACAGTCCCATCTGGTTGCCAGAGTTTCACGGTTTCCGACCATTCCCCGGAGGCCAACAAGTCTCCTTGGGGACTAAAGGCAATACTCCAAACATCTTCTTGATGTTCGGTAAAGGTGAGTTTTACTGTACCATCGAGAGACCAGAGTTTCACGGTGGCATCAAACCCGGCAGAGGCGATAGTTTGTCCATCAGGGGAGAAGTCCACATCCCAGACCATTTCTTGGTGGCCGGTGAAGGTTTGTAGGAGTGTGCCGTCGAGTTGCCAGAGTTTTAGGGTTTGGTCGGCACTTCCGGTTAAGAGGGTGTTGCCATCGGGGGAGAAGTCCACATCCCACACGGCCCCGTCGTGTCCTTGAAAACTTTGGATGATTTTACCTGCCTCGTAGTCCCAAAGGCAGACTTTACCGTTTAATTTCGTGACCGCAAGGAGAGGACGCGAGGAGTCGGGGTGAAACTCCACTTCGTACAATGTTCCCTCGTTTTCTAGGGTTTTAACGAGCGTGCCGTCGGGTTTCCAGAGTCGCACGTTGCTATCAGCACTGGCGGTGGCGATGAGTTGCCCATCTTGACGATAATCTACGCCTAAAACAGGCCCGTCGTGACCGGACAAGCGGTTTTTTTCGTGAATCCAGTATATGCCTTGTTGGAGGACACGCTGCACGTTTTGGGAGAGGGCTGTATCGGGGGTTTTTAGGGCTTCTAAGCGGCGTTTGGCTTTGATGGCGGAGATGAGGGCATCGAGCTTTTGTTGGGCGGTAAATTCGGCATCTGAGGAGGAGATGAGGGCTTTTATTTCGCTTTTGCGAGCTTCGCTTTCTTGTTGACTGGCTTTGCGCGATTGCCAAAAGGCGGTGATGCCGAGGGTTGAGGCGATGAGGAAGGCGAGACTGATGACGCTGAGGAGACGACGTTGCAGGGTGGCGGTTTTGGTGATGGCTTGGGCTTTTTCTAATTCTAGGGCTTGTTGGATTCTGGCGCGATCGCTTTCTTCACTTTTGGCTAAAAATTGATAGTCCAAGTCACTTAAACTTTTCCCTTGGGCCCAGTTTTTGGCTTCTGCTAGGGCGTTTCCGCGCAGTAAGCGCGATTCGTCACTCTGTTCTGATTCTAACCAAGCGTTGAAGGCTTGGGAATAGGGGCGTAGGGCTTGTAATTGGTATTCGGTCCAGTCGGGGTTAAAGACTTCTTGATAAATGGGGTTTTTGATCTGTAAGCGGCCCCGATGTTTGACGACTAACCCAGAGAGGACGAGTTCACTTTGTTCTCGGCTATCATTAACGGGGATAACTTGGCCGTCGAGTAAGTGTAAATAGAGACTGAGGAGACGGGGGAGTCTTTGTTCATTATAAAAGAGGCGATCGCGGATTGTTTTTAAATGTTCCGGTTCATCCTGACTCTCCCAGTTATGGACAATACGAGTTTGCACCAAACTACTCACCCAAAAGTTTTCCATCCCCAAGGGAATACTCACCTCGGGTTTAATATCCTCCTGACTTGAAGTGACAATTAATTTACAGAGTTTTTGCGTTAAAAAGGGTTGTCCTCCGGTCCAGTTTAAAATTTCTTGCAGAATAGCTTGGGGGTTGCCGACTTTTAACTGGAGTCCTTGCAACAGGGGGGTTGCTTCTTGCAGGGTAAACCCGGTTAATTCAATGGCTGTGCCAATATTAAAGGGAGTGCGTGTTTTATCCCGAATTAAGTCTGCGGGAGTGGCAACGCCAAAAATAGCAAAGTTAAGCCGATTATAGTCGGAATTAATGGCCCGTTGATTATAACAAAAGCGAATCCACGCAAAGAAGTCATCTACGGGAAAGGGTAAACTTAATGTGCTATCTATTTCATCAACAAAAATGACGATTTTCTCTTGGGGAAAGCTGGGTAACAGTACATCCCCCACAAAGCGACTTAACCGTTGTAACAGCGAAAAATCTTGTTCATCACTCCACCACCCTTTAAAATTAAAGTCTTCCAGTTGGGTTAAACCGCGCCAAAGTTCGGCAATAATGCCTTTATACCATTGTAGGGGGGTAACATTTTCACTGCCGACGGTGGTTAAGTCAATGGAGGGGCAAAGATAGCCCTCCTGTTTTAACTGATGTCGCGTTTTTACTAATAAGGAAGATTTACCCATTTGTCGGGAGTTTAATACATAACAAAATTCTCCTTGTTTTAAGGATGAAAGGAGTTTGGTATCTGCTTCCCGTTTTACATAGGTTACAGCATTATAAGATAAGCTACCCCCGACTTGATAAATGGTCATAACAATTAATAATTAGTAATTAATTAAGTTTAGTTTTGGTGAATACTGTTAGGGCGAGAAACCGGTTTTTTTTAGAGAATTGGGATATCTATCAAAATTGGGAATAAAAACCCGGTTTCTCAACGGTCGTAATTAGTAATAAATAATAAACAATTAGTAAT
>NZ_JAQMSD010000142.1 GCF_028330525.1 Spirulina sp. CS-785/01 | reverse complement strand
TGGTCTATGCGTAGCCTAAGAGATTGTGAGTCTCAACCGCATCGTTCGCGCAGCGTCTCCGCAGGAGAAGCGGTATCGACTCACCCGCTTTCCTCCCCCACCTGTTCCGAGGTGGGGGAGTCCCGCGGCTCTTTTGTTGAATTTGGCGGCCAGACTCGGGTGAACCAAAATAGATTGTTGCGCCAACGGCAGTGGCCCCTAACTTCCAAGCCTGTTCTACCTGTGCAAACATGAGTTGGTCGTAGCCGTTGGGATAGGTGAGGGTTTCGTTATGATTTAATTTGACAATGAAGGGGATGCGGTGGGCGTATTTGCGGGAAACCATCCCTAAAACCCCTAATGTGGTAGCAACGGCATTACAACCGCCTTCTAGGGCTAATCGGACAATATTATCCGGGTCAAAGTGCATGGGGTTGGGGGCGAATGATGCTCCTCCGGAATGTTCCACTCCTTGGTCAACAGGGAGAATGGAGAGATACCCCGTATTGGCCAAGCGTCCGGTGGAGTAGATTTGTTGGAGACTGCGGAGGACTTGGGGGGTGCGATCGCTATTGGTAAAAATGCGATCGACCACATCCCCACTGGGCAAATTTAACTGGTCTTGAGAGACTTTCGCCTCATAATTCAATAAATTATCCGCTTCATCTCCTAACCAATCCGTAATAGACTTGGGGGCTGTAAGGATACCTGTACCTGTCATAACCTAAATAATACTGCTTTGACTTCCTTTCTCCTCCATTGTTACTATTGCCTTGATCACGTGCCGTCCTTCGATGGAAGGTTTTTCGGTCATTTGATCCCAGCCTAACGTCTGATTTTTGCCCCTTTCAGGTTTCGTTTTACCCCATGAGTCCCGAACAACTGAATCTCTTTAATACTGAGCCCTCAGAACCGTCTAACCCTGCCCCAGAGGGAGATTTTAAACCCGATCGCATTCCCACCGATGCCCAAATTCCCATCCCTGCTCAGACCTATCCAACGATAGAGGCGTTAGCAGTTCACTGTAACCAATGTCAGCGTTGTGAGTTAGCCGCAAGTCGGACTAATGTGGTGGTAGGCCGGGGCAACCCCCAAGCGGATATTCTCATTGTTGGGGAAGGGCCAGGCCAACATGAGGATGAACAGGGATTACCCTTTGTGGGACGGTCTGGGCAATTATTAGACAAAATTCTCGCCTCCGTGGATTTAGACCCGGAGAAAGATGTCTATATCGCCAATATGGTGAAATGTTTGACCGCCGATACTCCAGTTTTGACGCGAGAGGGGTATAAAAATTTAGGTGCGATCGTTAAACAACGTTGGGCCGGCGAAGTCCTCAGTCTGACCCCCCAGAGAAAGCTCGTTTGGCGGTCTGTGACAGGGTGGTATCAGTCCCCCTTGGGGAGTCGCACCTTATACGAAGTGAAATATGCCGGACAAGAAGTAGGGTACACCGCCACCGGAGACCATCCCATTCTAACCCGTCGGGGCTGGATCGCCGTAGAAGACCTGCACCCCCAAGATTTAGTCGCCACCGGGACTCCCGTAGGAGAAACCCAAGTCTTACAAGGAGTCCGCAACACCCCCCCCATCTCCTCTCCTGCTCTAGTCGGCCAAAAAACCGACTGGCGACCCGTCACCAAAGAAAAAACCACACAACCCGCCAGCTATAGTCCAGTTTATTGTATTGATGTGGCCGAAACCGCCAATTTTGTCACCCCCGCAGGAGTCGTCCACAACTGTCGTCCCCCCAAAAATCGCACCCCCTCCAGCGAGGAAATTGCCGCCTGTAAACCCTATTTACTCGAACAAATTCGCCTCATTGACCCCAAAATTATCCTATTTACCGGGGCCACCGCTTATAAAGGCTTAACGGGTAAAAAACAAGGCATCACCAAGATTCGAGGTCAATGGTTAGAATGGGAGGGGAGACAGTGCATGGCCATTTTTCACCCCGCTTATCTCTTGCGTAACCCCTCACGGGAAAAAGGAAAACCAAAATGGTTAATGTGGCAAGATATCCAAGCCGTTTGCCAAAAATTAGCAGAACTTCGTGGAAATTCTTGATTTTTAGGGTTAGGAGAGATCACCTGAATGTTTATACCATCTTACTTTTCTTCCCCAAGCCCTAAGTATTTTTTCGGTTAAAATAAATAAGGTTTCCGTATTTCTTCGTAATTTACTCGGCTAACCTTGAATCGGTTTGTACAGGATAGAATAATAATAGAACCCTGTGCTATCAGCGATTTTAACTGAACTCAAGTTCGAGCTTGATTAAGTTAACATAAATAAAAACTGCAACCTAAGACAAGTTAGCACAAATTTCAGGGTGAGTACCATGTTAGATAAACTTCCCATTGAGGCTCAAGAATGGGCAGAGAAGTTACATTGGAAAGAACGAAGATATCTGCTTTCTTTATGCCATTTACTCTGTGCAGGTTCTCCGGAACTTCAAGCACAATTTCTTGATCAATATACAGCAGATGGGTTAATCGCTAAAATCATTCAAGATTATGATACACAAGCCAAAGTTAAACGGCATTTAGAGAGCTTTCATATTTATACTGACTTGAGTCCTAATGTCCTCAGAAAATATATTCGACAATTTTATATTCACTCTGCACAAGATGTCCGGAGAGAACCGGAAAAATTCTTAGAATCGGCTTTACGTTTAGTGGTTAGCCCAGAAGAAAAAAACTATGTTCTCAATTATATTTTAGGCTTTGAAATTATTAAAATGATCTTCAAAATGAGTTGGCTGCAACAGGAGCGATTTTATTCCCTCCAGCATAACCAAGAAGATTTTTATAATACTTACATCAAGCCCATTCAATATGCTCATAAAATTAATGGCATTATCCAACCCAAGGATAAAGAAATGTTTTTTGCCCAACGGAGTTATTTTGTGCAAAAGCCAGAGATTTCCGAGAAAAAAGTTTTAGAATTAATCATGGTGACATTCACCACCGATACTGTGAGTAATTTAGGGTTCTCCATTGTGCGAAATATTCGGCCTGTTCCCTTCGATTATGATTATATTTATCAACCCGAAGAACAACGGATTTTTAGTTAATTATTGGGAAATGGGGGGAGTGGGAATTAATCTGCCTTGGGTTGTAACCCAAGGCTAATAGCTAAAACCCGTTAAAAACGGTTTAAGAGAGCAACAAAGCTCTCGTTTGAGAGGCTTCGCTAACGGAGTGTTAGGTTGAAGAGTAGCGGCTGATAGCTGATGGCTAATAGCTGAATGCTTACGACAAATTAGGGTAGGATGGAATCTTGGAAACGAAAAACCCATACGATTACTGATTCAACTTGCTATGAGTAGCCACGCCAACGGAATTCCGCCCCATGGCGGTACGCTAATTAACCGCCTTGCCAGTGATGCAGAAAAAAAAGAATTTCTGGCTCAAGGAGAGCGTCTGCCCCGTGTTCAATTGGACGATCGCGCCTTCTCCGATCTAGTTATGATTGCCATTGGGGGATTTAGTCCGCTTACGGGTTTTATGGAACAAAACGACTATGAAACCGTAGTCACCGAGATGCACTTGGCCAACGGCCTCGCCTGGTCCTTACCCGTCACCTTATCCGTAAGTGAAGACGTGGCCAACTCCCTGAAAGAAGGCGAATGGGTCCGTCTCGACGACTCCCAAGGGCGGTTTGTCGGGGTATTAGAATTAACCCAAAAATATCGCTACAACAAAGCTCACGAAGCAACCAACGTTTATCAAACCGACGACGAGAAACACCCAGGGGTGAAAGTCATTTACGAAAAAGGAGACTATAACCTCGCAGGTCCGGTCTGGTTATTACAACGGGACCCCCACCCCCTATTCCCCAAATACCAAATTGATCCCGCCGAGTCTCGCCAACTATTCCAAGAACGGGGCTTAAAAACCATTGTAGGCTTCCAAACCCGCAACCCCATCCACCGGGCCCACGAATATATCCAAAAATGCGCCCTCGAAACCGTCGATGGCCTTTTTCTCCATCCCTTAGTGGGAGCAACCAAAAGCGATGATATCCCGGCAGATGTGCGGATGCGCTGCTATGAAATCATGATGGAGCGTTATTTCCCCCAAGAACGGGTAATTTTAGCCATTAACCCCTCAGCCATGCGTTATGCGGGACCGAGGGAGGCAATTTTTCACGCACTCATCCGTAAAAACTACGGGTGTACCCATTTTATTGTCGGTCGTGATCATGCGGGGGTTGGCGACTATTATGGGACCTATGACGCACAAAAACTCTTTGATGAATTCGATCCCGATGAGTTAGGGATTATTCCCATGAAGTTTGAACACGCTTTTTATTGTAAGCGGACGGGACAAATGGCTACCTCCAAAACCAGTCCGAGTAGTCCCGAAGAACGTTTACATTTATCGGGGACAAAGGTGCGGGAAATGTTACGACGGGGTGAGTTACCCCCCCCAGAATTCTCCCGGCCTGAAGTCGCCCAAGCGTTGGCTAATGCCATGAAGCAAACTTAATTTTTTGTGGGTTGTTGGTTGTTTGTGAACAAGGGAACAGGGAATAGGGAACAGGGAATAGGGAACAGGGAACAGTAATGTTGTTGGTTCTGGGTTCTTTGTTCCCCCCCATCTCCTCCATCTCCCCTATCTCCCCCATCTCCCAACTCCCAACTCCCAACTCCCAACTCCCGACGCTAAAAAATGAGTCCCTCGACCCAAAACCTGATACTCTGATAGCGGATGTCACCTCAACAATTGGTATGGGATTGGATCGGCGGACATTTTTACAACAGATGGCTTTGGCTCTCCTGAGTGGGGGAGCAGGGAATTTCTTGGCAGGAGCGCGAGGAAATTCCCTTTTAGGACGGCAAGCGACTCGCTACGGAACAGCACTGGCTGCTCCTGCTCCCCGTAAGTTAGCGTTGCTGGTGGGGATTAACCAGTATTCGTCGGGAAGTCGGTTGAAAGGGTGTGTCACGGATGTGGAACTGCAACGGGAGTTATTGCTCCATCGGTTTCAGTTTCGAGAGGAAGATATTGTTACGCTGACCAATCAACAAGCGACGCGAGAGGCCATTGAAACGACGTTTGTGGAACATCTCTTGCAACAGAGTGAGGCGGGGGATGTGGTGGTGTTCCATTTTAGTGGGTTTGGCAGTCAAGTCCAAGGGACGGAGCAAACGGCGGCGCAACGACAAGCGACGAGTGAGCAGGAGGAGGCGTTAAGTTCCTCGAAGGGGTCTCTGATGGCGAGTCTTGTTCCTTATGATGGTATGATTCCCACGAAGCGTGAGCCTGTGGCTAATGATTTGTTGGCGGAGACGTTGATTTTATTAGCGCGATCGCTGCCTACCCGAAATTGCACCTTTATCCTCGATACCAGTTTCGCTCCCATCGAAGACCCCTTACAAGGGAATTTACGCAGTCGCTCTTGTCCAGAAACGGCGAGAAAAAAACCGAGTCCGGAAGAATTAGCGTTTCAAGAGCAATTACCAGTCCGGTATAAATTGAATTTACCTACTCCCCCTCCCCAATGGTCCCAGGTGCCAGGACTGGTGTTAGGGGCCGCCCAAGAGAATGGAGTGGCGTTAGAGCAGCAATGGCGCGGTTTTAGTGCCGGGATGTTTACTTACGCGCTGACTCAGTATCTCTGGCAAGCGATGCCCTCCAATACGGTGTATCTCAGTCTCACCCGGGCCAGTGAACAGATGAGGCCGATGAGTAAACAGCAACCCTGTCTCATTAGTTCCTTAACGTCTCAGCAATCGTCGGCGCAAATGTATTTTACTACGCCGATCACAACCACGGGGGCTGAAGGGGTGATAACGGCGTTAGATGAGAAAAATGGGACGGTGACACTGCATTTAGGGGGGATTCCTGCTAAGGTGTGGCGAGCCTATAAAGCCAATTCTCGGTTTATGGTATTGACTGGGGAGGAGAGGTTAACGTTACGCTTGCGATCGCTGGATCAATTAAGCGGAAAAGCCCAATGGGTGGAGAGTGACCCCACTATTCTCCCAGAAGTGGGCCAACGGGTACAAGAAACCGTCCGCATTCTCCCCCGTAACTTGGGGTTGGTGGTGGCCTTAGATGAAAAGTTACAGCGTATTGAGCGCGTTGATGCCACCAGTGCCTTATCCAATATTTCGGCGGTATCTTCGATTATTTCGGCGGGAGAACAACAGGCCGATTATTTATTTACGAAGGGGCCGGGGAAAAAGGCTAAATCCTCTGGCCATAGTGGGGGGAGTCACTATAGTTTGTCCTCGGTGGGTGGGATGCTTCTCCCCCATACGCGGGGGGCCGTGGATGAGGCGGTGAAATCGGCGGTTAATCGACTGATTCCTACCTTAAAAACCCGTTTGGCGGCGAAAATGTGGGAGTTAACGGAGAATGAGGGATCGTCCCGTTTACCTGTGCGAATTACCCTAGGAATTCGACAACCGAAACCTTATACATTAATGGAACGGTGGACCAGGGGATTTGAACAACAAAATCGCCCCAATAAACAGAGTTTAGAACGGAGTACCTCTCCGGATTTAGTGAAAATTCCGGTGGGCAGTCAGTTGCAGTATGAAATTGAAAATCAGAGCGATGAGACGCTTTATGTGTTGTTGGTGGGATTGGATCCGGTGGGAAATGCGATCGCGCTCTACAATACCCCGGTGACTAGGGAAACAGAGGAAGGAGAGGAGAAAACGTTACAAAATACCCAACTTGCTCCCCAAACAACCCTAACCTTACCCCAATCCACGTCTTCTTTAAATGGATTTATTGCGGGATCAATTGGAATTTGTACCATGCAAGTAATTTGTAGTCAAGCTCCGTTTAAAGAAACGTTACAGCAATTAGCCCAATTATCTTCTCCTAAAGGGGAGGGCGATCGTTTAGTGGAATTAACTCAGCCACTTAATATTGCCAAATCCCTTTTACAAGATTTACACCAAGGCAGTGGTTTAGATGCAGAAACCATTGGGTTCGCTTCTGAAGATTATGCCCTAGATGTTAATAAATGGGCAACTTTTTCTTTAGTTTTTGAGGTAGTTTAAGGGTTGTTAGTTGTTGGTAAACAAGGGAACTCCGGAACTGGGAACAGGGAATAGGGAATAGGGAACTCCGGAACTGGGAACAGTAAACAGTAATGTTGTTTGTTCTGGGTTCTTTGTTCTTCCCCATCTTCCCCATCTCCCCCATCTTCCCCATCTCCCCTATCTTCCCTATCTCCCCTATCTCCCCCATCTCCCCTATCT
>NZ_JAQMSD010000141.1 GCF_028330525.1 Spirulina sp. CS-785/01 | reverse complement strand
GGATGGGGGAGATGGGGAAGATGGGGGAGATGGGGAAGATGGGGAAGATAGGGAAGATGGGGGAGATAGGGAAGATAGGGAGTAACAACTGGTAACAGTTTACTGTTTACTGGTTACTCTCGGTGAAACTAAAATCACTTAAAATAGGCTGAAAGCCTTATTCTGATGAGTTTCTGACCTTCTTTTTAGGTTAACTTCCTCCTTATTCCAACATCTGCCCTCTGCCATCTGCCATCTGCCTTAGGTAACAGGTTACTGATTACTGATTACTCTCGGTGAAACTAAAAAATGAACCAACAGCGTAGAAAAATTATTTTAGTAACCGGCCCTGCTAGTTCGGGGAAAAGCGAATGGGCGGAACAATGGGCCACTCAACAGGAATGTCCTGTGAGTTATGTGGCCACTGCCCAACCCTTACCCGATGATGAGGAATGGATGGCGAAAATCCAAAAACACGCCCAACGTCGTCCCCCAGAGTGGGAAACCTTGGCCATTCCCGTGGCCTTGGGGGAAGTGTTGGGAGAAGTGAAACCAGACCGTTGCTTATTGGTTGATTCATTGGGGACTTGGGTGGCCAATTTACTGGAACAAGAAGAAACGACTTGGGAGAAAACCGTACAAGATTTGTTAACCCAACTACAGCAAGGAGAGGGGACTGTGATTTTTGTGGCCGAGGAAGTGGGATGGGGGGTTGTTCCTGCTTATCCCTTGGGACGTAAATTCCGCGATCGCATCGGTCAAATTACCCGCCAAATCAGCACTCTCGCCACTGAAGTCTATCTGGTGACTGGGGGGTATGTTCTCCCCTTACATCATCTGGGCCAACCGTTATCGAAGGGAAATGTATAAAAGATTGGCGAGAATTACGGATTCGTTTAAGGGCAATACAGCAGAACTCACGTTAGGATCAAGGTAGAATGGCAAACTTTTAAACTCTATGGCATCTCCAGCAGAAGTCAAAAACTATTTAGCCTATTGGTTTCAACTCGGTAAACGAGTTGTTCTCTACAATGGCAAACAAG
Source organism: Spirulina sp. CS-785/01 (assembly GCF_028330525.1). GTDB lineage: Bacteria > Cyanobacteriota > Cyanobacteriia > Cyanobacteriales > Spirulinaceae > JAQMSD01. The sequence continues at coordinate 7,394 of NZ_JAQMSD010000141.1, read as the reverse complement.
TCTTATCCCCCCAACCCGTAATCCAAGGCGATCATTATTCTGCGGCCTTTGAAGACTGTTGGCAAAAAATTCTGGACTGTAACGGCAAAGATTGTTACTTGGAAAACACCGACCAAACCCTTGAGCAACTTTTTTCCCCCGAATGGATCATTTCTCCTTGCTATCGTTGTGAGATGCCCGTTCCAGTGCGAGAATCGGGGAATCAATGCTTACTGTGTCCCTGTAATGATCTAGAAAACTGGCCAAATACAGAACTCCCCCAACCCCGTTCCCCTGTCGATAGCAAAAAACACCTCTCTGGGATTCAAAAACGCTTACACCAGATGGGGGATAAACCTCAGTCTGATCACTCCCAAAACTGTGCTTATAACCCCAAGTCTCCCGGCCTCCGCTATGCGATGAGAATACAGGAGAGGCGACAACAGCAGAAACAACAAGGGACTCAACCTACTCCTCCTAACTCAGAGTCCTCAGAACATCAGGATGAAGTCGAAGCATTAGAGCGGCCAACCCCTGATCAGGATAATTCTACATTTACTGAAGGAGAGACGACCCCTGCCCAGTCTTTTAGTAGAATTTAAACCAAGTCTGAACGACTCTATTGTTACTGAAATACTGTTTACTGAAATATGACTACACAACCAGCAACTTCTATTAAAGTTGAACATAATCCTAGTGAAGACCGATTAAAAGAACTTGGTGTATTGGATTGGCCAATCTGGGAAAAAGACCCCTCTCAGTTTCCATGGACTTATAGTGAGTCAGAAACTTGTTATTTGCTGGCCGGAGAAGTTACTGTAACTCCTGATGGGGGTGATCCGGTTACGGTGGAGAAAGGGGATTTAGTAACGTTTCCTGCGGGAATGTCTTGTACGTGGGATGTGAAACAGGCAGTGAAAAAACACTATTCTTTTGGATAATCTGTTTCTTTAATCTGCTTTAATATGCCTTGGGTAATATGCCTTAATATGCCTTGGGTTGAAACCCAAGGCTAATAGCTTAAACCCGTTAAAAACGGGTTGAGAGACTAATAATGTAAAATCTGCTTAAATGCACAACAGCTTACTACAAAGAAATAACCCCAAAAATTAATTAATTGTTAATTGACTTCGATAGCGGTAATAGGCGGCACACGCTCCTTCACTGGAGACCATGGGCGCACCTAATGGGTGTTCTGGGGTGCATTTTGTCCCGAAGGCGTTACAATCATGGGGTTTTTTATGGCCTTGCATAATTTCCCCACTAATACAATCACCGCTTTCGGTGTCTCTGAGGGCAATATTAGCGAGTTGAGAGGCGAAACGGGTTTGGGCATCAAATTGTTGATAAGCGGGTTGTAACCCTAAACCACTTTGGGGAATTTCGCCAATGCCGCGCCATTGACGGGGAACAATGGTAAAGACTTCTTGTAAGAGGTGTTGGGCGGCTTCGTTGCCTTGGCGACGGACGGACCGAGTATATTGATTTTCACATTTGGCTTCGCCGTTTTCGAGTTGTTGGATACAGAGATAAACTCCTTGCAGGATGTCGATGGGTTCAAAGCCGGTTACGACGATGGGGACATGGTATTTGGGGGCGAGGGGTTCGTATTCGGCATAACCCATGACGGTACAGACGTGGCCGGCGGCGAGGAAGCCTTGGACTTGGCAGTTGGGGGATGAGAGGATGGCTTCCATGGCCGGGGGGACTAAAACATGGGAGACGAGGAGGGAGAAGTTGTCGATGCCTTTGGCTTTGGCTTGATAGACGGCCATGGCGGTGGTGGGGGCGGTGGTTTCAAAGCCGACGGCGAAGAAGATAATTTGTTTGTCGGGGTTGTCTTGGGCAATTTGCAGACAGTCAAGGGGGGAATAGACAATGCGGACATCGCCTCCGGTGGCTTTGATGCTGAGTAAGTCTTTGTCGCTGCCGGGGACGCGCAACATATCCCCAAAGGAACAGAAGATGATCTGGGGATCACTGGCGAGGGTGACGGCGGCGTTGATGAGGGGGGTGGGGGTGACGCAAACGGGACATCCGGGCCCGTGAATGAGGGTGATGTCGGGGGGGAGGAGTTCGTCGATGCCGTATTTGACGATCGCATGGGTTTGGCCGCCACAAATTTCCATGAGGGTCCAAGGTTGGCTGGTTATTTCTGCGATCGCATTTTGATATTGTCTCGCTAATGCAGCATCCCGATATTCCTGCACGTATTTCATGGTTCAATCTTGCTTTTTTGATTATCCTAGCGCGGCTTTTGGGTTCTACTGGCGGAGAGGAGATGAAGAAATGCTTAAACCCAAAATTAACCTTAAAACATAATTAAATTAAAAAGAATTAAATTAAAAGAGGTGTTGTGTCATCAACACCTCTGGGGATGGGGATGCAGAGGAGTTAGTCTCCCTCCTGAGCTTGGTTAAGCGCGTAATGAGCAATCTGTAATGTATATTTGGCTTGTTCCACCTCAGACAGTTCATTCCAGTGTTTGGGCAAATTTACCGCAGTATTCCCTGGGCCACTACGCATGGCATAGGCCATGGGACGGGCAAACACTTGTAAATCGTCGGTACTCCAGTTAGAGAGGAGGGGTTGAACGCAGTTGACGAGACGTTCGAGGGGGGAGAGGGTGGCGTTGGCGACGGTTTCGACTTGTTGCGCGATCGCGCTTAAATAATCTTGAGGCACTTGTCCCCCAAACCGGTCCATTAAGCGGTTGACGACGGGGGTTGAGGAGTCAGTTGGCCAACAGCGTTCTAACTGGGCGAAAAAATCCTGCGATCGCGCCTCCGTTTCTGCCTCGGACCAATCCGCGACAGCATACTGATCCTCTAAAGTTTGCAAATAGTCCTCAACTGCTGCATCCGCCGGATTCCAAGGATAAATCACCTCATCCTGTAAAATCACTTCTAACAATTCTCCTTGCACCTGGAACTTAGAATCTTGATTGGGAGAGTCCATTCGATTTTGGGTCATCATAATCTCCTTGCTGGGTTAGCAGGCATTTCCCGCTAATTTCGTTTATAGCTACACCCGATTGGGCTTACATTCCGCAGGACTTGAATAATTTTAACGACAATCTCTCCCAACTCCCTAGGCCAAATGTCCAAGTTGGGGAAATCGAGATACACTGAAACTGCAAGAAACGACCCTCAACCCCCCTCTGACGCTTAATTTCACCCGTTATGAATATTGATCAACAAATCCAACAATTAATCGCGCGATCGCCCGATGATGGCGTAACCCCCCTAGTGGTTGAAAAAGCCGTTGCTCCCGTCTTACGAGCATTTGCCGAACAAATGACCCAACGAGACTACTACGTCATGCAAACTCTAGAAAACGGTTGGGTTTTAACCACCCTCAGCAACCGCAACCAACCCGGAGTCGAAAAAAAAGTCATCTACGCTTTTGCCTCCCTCAAAGATGCCAACGCCTTCCAAGAAACCCCTGATCCCAACCTCATCGCCACTTCCCTCCCCGTCACCCATATTTTGTTCCAACTTTTTGCCCTCTCCCAAGTCGATAGTCTTGTCTTCATGGACACCCCCGGTAATTTAAGTCAAGGCAAAGAAGTGAAACGCCAAGACTTACAACACCTCGTCCAACTGCAATTAAAAAATAGTCCAGACTTCCCCAACCCCCCCCAAAACAATATCCCTCCCGACTTAGCTTGAAACAAGCTGTTGAGACCTCATCGCTCGCGTTATCATAGACAGGATGTAGTCCAAAACACCAGCAGACTGAGGCATGACACCTGATTCACTCCCGACGGAGATTATCTTGACTCATTCGCACAAAAAAGTGGGTCAAATCCAACTAGACTGGGTTCCTCAACCCGGTAATTATATCGATGTACAAGGGACCACCTATGCTGTTTTAGAACGGCATCATCATTATCAATATAAAGTCGGGGGATATGTCCTGAATAAAATCTCCGTCTATGTGCAATCTGCCCAAAAACCCCAAGAAAAAACTTGGTTAGACGGTCGTTGGGTCATTGGAGATGCCAATTGTCGATTGAATGCCCGTTCTGAATTATTACGCTGTGCCGTTAACCCCACTGGCCCCTGTCAAGGATGCCATTATTATGAAGCCTTAGATTTAGAATAGTTTTTGTTGTTTTTTTTCTTAGTTCTTGGTTCTCCTCCCTCTTCCCCATCTCCCCTATCTTCCCCATCTCGCCTATTTTTGTGGTTCAACCCTCAACTATCAACTATCAACTCTAAACTAACTTTTCTCCTCGATTTAAGTGCATTCCATTCACAATATCCCAACCAGACTGGGCGCGTTTTCCGGCGGGTTTGGCTTCTTTAATTAAGAGTAAACCCTCTCCGGTTTGGACAATAAACCCTAGAGATTTCACAAAATCAACCATCTCTCCAGGGTTGCCAGATGCTGGCTCAAATTGTTCCGCTTTTTCCGCTAAAAATTGTAACTCTGTGGGGAGTTGCGCTTGATAGTCTTTACCAATGGGAACAGTTGCAAGAACTTTGAGGGGATTATCTCTTAACTTTGTCGTACAGTTGGGATAGAAAGCGCGGATTTGATTGTGTAACGAAATGGCACTTTTCGTCCAATCTAACTGATAATCCGCTTTTTGAATTAAAGGCGCGTAAGTAGCTTCCTCATCATTTTGAGGAATAGGATCAATTTCCCCATTTTCTAATTGTCTCAGGGTTTGCACCATTAATTCTGCACAATCTTGGGATAATTTGTCCGCCAAAGTGAACTGATGATCTAATAAATGAATGGGTGTAGAAGACTTGAGCAACATTGCCCCTGTATCCATCCCCGCATCCATCAACATAGTTGTAATGCCTGTTTCAGTCTCCCCATGATAGAGACTCCATTGAATAGGGGCCGCCCCTCGATACTTGGGTAAAATTGACCCATGACCGTTAATACAGCCCTTTTTAGGCATATCTAACACTTCCTGAGAGAGAATTTGCCCGTAGGCCACCACCCCGAAAAAATCCGCCTCACAATCTCGCAAAAATTGTAATGCCTCTGGGTCTTTTCGTAAGCGTTTCGGCTGTAAAACGGGTAAATTATGCTCCAAAGCCAATTGTTTCACCGGAGGAGGGAGTAATTTTTTGCCCCGGCCTTTGGGTTTATCCGGTTGCGTGACCACTGCTAGAACTTCGATCTCTGGTTCTTCTAACAGTTTTTGTAAACTGGGGACAGCAAATTGAGGTGTGCCAAAAAAAACAAGTTTCATTCCATCTAAATTAATCGACAGCAATTTCTAACCGTTGGTTGCCGGGGTTTTTGGTATCGTCTTGGGGGTTGAGAGGGCGAGTTTGTCCATAGCCAATAGACACCCAGCGATATTTATCTTGTACGGTATTGGGAATCGAAGCCGTAAGGTATTGTTCAACAAGGCGAGCTTGTTGAAATGAGAGGTCTCGGTTTTCGGCGGGGGTTTCGGCGGTATTGGTATGGCCAGCAATGCGGATGGTTGAGCCTTGGTACTGGCTCACATTCTTTTTAATATTATCCAAGACATTATCGAGAAGCGATCGCCCTTCATTGGATAAATTCCCATTTTCATCAAAAATCAATTCATTGGAGAAGGTAAATTTTAATTGGCCGGGGAGAGGGGTGTTGGTGGGGTTAGGGAGTGATGGTGGGGTTGTTGGGGTGGGGGTGGGAGTGGGGAGTTGTTGGATTTGTTCTTGTAAGGCGGCCAGTCGTTGCTGTAAGTCTTGACTGGGGGGTTGGATGTTTAATTGCTGTTCTAGATCATTGGTACTCTGTTGCAGAGTGGTTAACTGTTGTTGCAAGTTGGCGATTTGGGTTTGGAGTTGTTGGGGATCAGGTTGGGTGGGGGAAGCTGGACTACTGGGAGTGGTTGGAGTTGGGGGGGTGGCGGGTTGGGGTTGGGGGTTGAGTCGCTCCCACAGTTGAACCAGAATGGGTTTTTCGGCGGTGTCTTCGGGGTTGGTCAATGCCACTAAAATCCCCAATCCTGCGGCGATTGAGCCACTAATGAGGAGAAGAATTAAACTCACTCCACACCCCAGAATCCGGGTTTGTGGACTGGGAGATGAAGTGCTTTTTCTTGATTCTAAAGAATCATCAAATTGCGTCACGGTGCTTTTCTCGGTCTAATCATTGGGTGGATACGGCAACAGGGAACGGAGATGAGGCCAGCTATCAACTATCCACTATCCACTATTCACTCTCAAATATCAACGATCAACATTCTGTTGTAGCATGATGAATTGGGGACTCTATTCTTGAACGTGCATCTCTCTCAAACCTTTATCAGATTGTCTATCTGTTCTCAATTCTTAATTTTTCATGCTTCAACCGTTACTTCCTACGCAGTGGTGCAATACTAAACCTATACTCCTGCTCTCAACGCTGTTAATTGCACCTGCTGCTCCTGTGTGGGCTGAAGACGACAATCTGCCTAGGACGATCGCAGCTACCCCCTATATTGCGTCGTCTCGCCTCCCCATGCAAGTTTTTGATACTGCTCAAGAGATGATTCAACCTGAAACTCAACCTGATCCGCTTCACAGTTCCTATCCTGTTCCTTGGAATTGGGTGACGACCACCTATGAGGAGTTAAGGGATAGTACAGATGCGCAACCCCGTTATTATCGCACTCCGCCGTTAATTTCACCGGATGGCTTATATGCGGCCTATAGTCGCATTCAGATGCAAACGCGATCGGATTTGCATAGTAGTCAAGTCAGTAGTGTGATGTTTTTAGAAAACCTCAAGACGGGGGAGTTAAAAACGATTACAGCTTCTTCGCCTCTGGCGGCTAATTATTTGGAGGAGGATCACCAACAACTCCAGTCTGGGGCGATTTCGATTTTAATTCCGGTGTCTTGGTCCGAACAAGGCGATCGCTTGTTGGCCCGTCAGTTTGAGGGGTTATTCAGTACCTCGGAAGCGTCAGATTATGCGGTGATTTGGGACCGAAACACGGCTCGCACCCGCACGGTTGCCCCCACGACGATTCAATATACTAATGCGGTGTTGTTGGGGTGGAGTAGTTTATATCCTCAGCAAGTGCTATTCCGGGCCGGTTCTCTGGGAGAAACCGAGTGGCCCCAATGGGCGGTAAATTTGGAGAGTGAGACGACCTTGGCCAAGGATGATAAACCGATTGTTTATGGACGGTTTCAAAATCCGGTCTGGAGTGGCCCCCAGGCTAAGTGGTAAATAGTTGAGAGTTGAGAGTTGAGAGTTGAGAGTTGAGAGTGGTTTGTTGTTTGTGAACAAGGGAACGGGGAACGGGGAACAGGGAATAGTTGTGGGTATTGGTTTTTGGTTCTCCCCCAGAGGGAGGAGAGAGAATAGAGGAGAGAGGATAGAGAAAAAATTACAGACTACTCACTTCTCACTTCTCACTTCTCACTTCTTCCCCCCCATCTCCCCTATCTCCCCCATCTCCCCTATCT
>NZ_JAQMSD010000140.1 GCF_028330525.1 Spirulina sp. CS-785/01 | reverse complement strand
CTAGAGGCAGGTTTTCACGTGTTACTCACCCGTCCGCCACTGATTCCTAAGAATCCGTTCGACTTGCATGTGTTAAGCATACCGCCAGCGTTCATCCTGAGCCAGGATCAAACTCTCCATGTTGGTTTCACTCTCCCTACTTGGTACGAAACCAAAGTAGTTCTACGAGTTTCGTTTGACTAGCTTTGCTGTCTCCAGATTAATCCTTCGACAGACTTTTAATTTATCTTGACAAGGACTTTTTAGGCTGGTCTCTCAAACTATTAATTTGTCTAGGTTCGGTCTTTATAGTACGCTGTTAAGTTGGGCGTTTGAACCGCCTCTCTCAACCGCGCATTAACTAATATAGCTACTCTATCCAGGACTGTCAACACTTTTTGGGATTTTTTTTTGCTCTTTTTGCTCCTCATTCCCTAAAACCCCCACACTACAAGGGTTATAACCTATAAAAAAAATTTGAAATTTCCCAAAAATTGCTCTTATGAGGAGTCCTGAGTCGAAAAATGCTCCCGTTTGAGACGAGAGAACCAACGCCAGGCTTCCCCCACCCATAAGACAATGGATGTACCGAGGATAATTTTCAGCCAATCTGCCCCAGAGAGGGGAACAGTCCTGAACACTTCACGGCCAAACTGGATAATGAGGATTTGCCCGACCAAAATGAGGGCGGCAATGCCCATAAAAGCTTTATTTTGGTACAAACCCTGAAAAGCGGACTGTTTCAACCCTAAACAGCGAGCATTAAATAAATTCCAGAATTGCAGGAGGACGAAAACGGCAAAAAAGACCGACAGTTCGTAGTCCTCTATCCTCCCATCGTGGCCGAGATATTTGAGAAACCCCACCAAAAAGACCAAGAAAATCAAACCACTGCCTAAGATAATCTTGGTCATGGTTGGCGAAATAATAAAAGCATTGGGAGAGCGGGGGGGTTGTTCTAAAACTGCCCAGTGGGGGGGTTCTGTGGCTAATGCTAAAGCCGCAAAAGTATCCATAATTAAATTCACCCATAACATTTGGGTGACAGTGAGGGGGAGAGATACACCGATAAAGGGGCCAAGGAGGGCAATCCCCAAGGCCACTACATTGATCGTGAGTTGAAAGAGAATAAAACGTTGGATATTTTCGTAGAGCGATCGCCCCCAGACAACAGCATTCACAATACTCTTAAAGGAGTCATCCAGCAGAATAATATCACTAGCTTCTTTAGCGATGGCCGTGCCACTTCCCATCGCCAACCCCACCCGAGCCTGTTTCAAGGCTGCGGCATCATTGGTGCCATCTCCCGTTGCACCAACCACTTCTCCCACAGACTGTAATAATTGCACCAAGCGAAGTTTATCCAGAGGCACAGCGCGAGACAACACCTTGAGCGACTTAACCGCCTCTTTCGCCTCCTCATCGGGTAGATTACGGAATTCTTGCCCGGTTAAACAGGCATAGGGGGAAGACTCCTCATTCGTCCAAAGGCCAATCTGTCGGGCAATTTCTTGGGCAGTGTCGGCCCCGTCTCCCGTTACCACTTTCACTTGTATTCCGGCATCCAAACAAGACTCAATGGCCTGAGACACATCCGTGCGGAGGGGATCACTAATAGCCACAAACCCCAACCAAGTTAAATAATGTCCAACCTCATCCACCTCCAAATCCATTAAATTCTCGGATAATTCGCGGTAGGCAAAGCCTAATGTCCTCATTCCTCTGGCTTGATAGGCTTTCAGTGCGGCCAAAATGGGTTCTTTATTATGTAAAGGTAAAACTCCGTATTCGGTGAGAATATGAGTACATTTATCCACAACCACCTCTGGGGCTCCTTTGAGATGTAATAAGTCAGTCTGGGCAACGGGCGATCTCCCGACAGTCGCCATATACTTTCGACGGGGACAAAAAGACATCCGAAACTTAATCTCGAAATTGTGGCGGAAGGACAAATAATTAAACTTCTCCCGCTCTAACCAGAGTAACAATGCGCCTTCGGTGGCATTTCCCATCACAGTTGGGTCTTGTTCTGGCTGCCCATCTAAATCGGCGGTACTATTAGCCGCCATGGCTTCAGCAATTAAATTACGGGCAAAATCGAGATCAACTAATTTGGTGGCGTGTAGTCCTAGAAAACTAATCTCATTAACCCGCATTTGGTTACGGGTTAATGTTCCTGTTTTATCGCAACAGATCACCGTAGCTGCCCCAATGGTTTCACAAGCGTGCATCCGCCGCACTAAGTTATTGGCTTTGGCCATACGTTTCATGCTGTAGGCCAAGGAGAGAGTGACACTCATGGGCAATCCTTCGGGGACAGCGACAACAATAATCGTCACTGCGACCATAAAATATTGTAGGAGGGTTGTTCCCACTTCGGTGGGAAGCCAAGTTTCTCCGGCTTCTGGCAACCATCCCAAGGGGTAGCCCAAAGCTATCCCAATTCCCAGGAGAAAAACTGCGCCTAAGAGGACTTTTAACCAACCGCCAAAGCCTTGTCCGTCTAATCCGTGGGGGAATTTAAGGTCGGGTTGAATTAAGCCAATGCCATCATCAACGACGGGTAGCCAGACGGGAATGAGGGCAAAGAGAACACTAATAATGACGATACCTAAGAAATAGTCCTGTTGTCCGGTGAGTTGAAATTCTCCGGTGATAAAGCCTCGAATGAATAAGGCGGTAAAGATTAAGATGGCAAAGGAGAGGCCAACCACGCCAATTAATTCGCTGAGGCGTTGGAGTTGTTGGTTGAGGGGGGTGTCGTTGGTGTTTTCTACGGTAGCGACGGCGGTGGCCAATTGGCCAATTTCGGTCTGATCTCCGACGGCAGTGACGACAAAATAACCATTCCCTTGGGCAACAATGGTACTGCGATAGACTTTGTGATTGGGATAGGTGGTTTCGGTTTCGGGAGGTTGGTCTAATTCGGATTGGGTAAATTTTTGAACGGGTTCAGTTTCTCCGGTAATTTTTGATTGATCAAGGAGGAGGGAGACGGCCTCGACGACTTCGCCATCGGCGGCGATTTCTTCTCCTTGTTCAACATAGACTAAATCACCGACGACAAGGGATTTCCGGGGGATGGCGGTGACATGACCCTCTCGAATGACGCGCACTTTTAGCTCATCAACGTATTGATTGAGTATTTCAAAGGCTTGATTGGCGCGATATTCGTTGATGAAGGCGAGGATGGTGGCGAGGAGAATGGCGACGATGATGCCTAAGCCTTCGATGTATTCTCCTTCAAACCAACCGACAGCGATCGCAATTACTGCTGCGACCATCAAGATACGGATTACCGGGTCTTCAAATTTTTCTAAAAATAAGAGCCACCAAGGGTCACGTTTTGGGGGCGACAGGACGTTAGACCCGTATTTCTGTCGATTGAGGATAACTTCTTCTGAGGTGAGTCCTTGAGAGGTTAGCTGCGACTGGATTTGTTTCTCGCTGACCATAGAATAGAAAATTTGAAGGTAACGGGGTCTATTCAGACCGTTATTCTATGGTATCATTGGCGAATTTTGCACCGACTGAACTTCTTGGTTAGCGGGGCTGTGGTTCAACACCTCCAACGCAGGGTGATGGAGATTTCGGGAGAAGGCAACAATGAAGCGGAGGCGGTTGGAGAGAGGGGAGGGGAGGCTGTTCGAGTCGGGGTTGTGTCATTCATCCATCCCTTTGAAACGGATGGCTTTTTGACTGATTTTTCTGTAGGACGGTGGTGATCATGGCGGCTAATTGGGAGGCGCGATTGCTTCGCACAGCCGGAAGGCTATCCCGCGATCCCTGAAAAAAATACTTTTGATTGGCCTGAGCCATGGCCTGAAAGTGGTGATAGGCTTGGAAATAATCGGCGTTGAGTTGCGATCGATCCGCCACAGGTGAGGTTTTGACGCGAATGAGGAGGTTAACCCCCCGTTTTTCTAAGGCCACGATCTGTAATTGGCTGTCGGGATGCGCGTCTTCTAATTGTTGATAGGCCAAGGCAATGGCATGAGGATCAACGCCCTGGGTATGATACAAGTCGAGGGTATCGGTAATGGGTTTAATAAATTCGCTAAATTCCCCTGGTCTAAAGGTGGCTTGATAATTGTCCGGTTTCCGGTGAGGATTGGGATTAGCGGCGGTAGGGACTCGTAAATAAATATAGTGACATTTGACTTGATCCAAGCAAGTTGTTCCTGTCACGCCCCAATTTTCCAGATAAGCCCCGGTTAAGGTTGCCCCAGTTAAATTTGCCCCGGCCAGTTGAGTGTGTTGCAGAATAGCCCCGGTTAAATTCGCCCCGCGTAACTGGGCATCATTGAGAATGGCCCCGGAAAAGTTGGCATTTTGTAAATTCGCCCCTTGCAAGTTAACCCCTTGTAAGAATTGCCGTTGGTAATTTTGCCCTTGTCCTTGTTTCTGGGTGACTAACTGTAAAATAACTGGATCGCGCAAATAGGTTTGTCCTGGACGCAGGAGGGTAAAGATTGCCCCTTGCCAATGGGTTCGCACAAGACTACTGTAGCGCCAGTCCACAAAGCGGAGATTACTTTGGGCGAAGTCGGCATCGGTTAAATTTGCCCCTTGAAAATTGGTCCCTTGCCAAGTAGCCACTGCAACGGCTAACTGTTCAATCCAGCGTTGTTGGGACTGTCCAGAGAGGGCTTGCCATCCCCCATAAACGGCTAACACGACTTCTCCCCCTGTAATAATGAGAATCAGGAGTTTGACGACATTGGCGGAGAGGGGCAAATCGGGATTGAGGAAATGAACCCCAAAGAGTACGCTAGGAATCGCCCCTAACATGGCTATGGCTTCAGTGAGAATGACGGCGGTAAAACCCGTGATAGCAATGGTTAAGGCGGAGGCCACAGAGACAGTTAAGGTCATGGCCACGGTGGTGAGGAGGGTGAGGACTGTCATGGCCGCGACAAATAAAGCCGCCCACCATCCTCCGGCCCCCGCAAAGGGGGTGGCCCAAGCGAGAATAACCACCCAAATCCCATTTTTCGCTAAAAACTGCGCCCCTTGGGGAAATCCTTGGAGCAAAGTGGTGCGATAAAATAACGCCACCATCCCCCAAAGGACAAAGGCCAATAATAGATCTGCCGGAGATAGTCCTTGTCCTAAGCTACCAAAGAGGAGATTCACTTCTGCCCAAATTAATCCAGATGTCCCAGCCATGACGAGACACATTAATAGTAAGAGGGCAGTCCATCCCCAGGTGCGTCCGGTTTGGACATGACGAAAGTTGGCGGCGGTTAAATTAGCCCCTTGAAAATCGACGCTGCGGAGGTTGGCGTAACTAAAATCCGCACCCTGAAGATTTTGCCCACGAAAGGAATGTCCCCGTAGGACTTGACCGGAAAAATTCAACGACATTGAAGAATGAGTAGATTGGGATTAATAATTAAAGGATGGCTGCAACATTTCTGTAAAGTATAAGGGAGATTTTTGCGTCCCCTTCTTTGTTAACGTTTCTCACACCCCCTAGCAGACTAGAATCTATGACTCAACTGTATAACGCTTTTACCCTCTTTTTGAGTTTATTAGTAGAAGCCTTTCCGTTTTTGTTACTGGGCATTTTACTGTCGAGTGCGCTGTTGTTGTTTGTCAATGAACGGGAATTGATCAACCGCATTCCCCGGAATCCCTTGTTGGGGTCGTTTTTTGGCAGTTGTGCAGGATTTTTATTTCCGGTCTGTGAATGCGGGAATGTCCCGGTGGCGCGGCGTTTGCTGACCCAAGGTGCGCCAACTTCAGTGGCGATTGGCTTTCTGTTGGCAGCCCCAACCATTAATCCTATTGTCATTTGGGCGACTTGGGTTGCGTTTCGGGATCAACCGGAGATTGTGGTGTTACGGGTGTTTTTTTCCCTGTCGGTGGCGACGATTATTGGTTGGATTTTTAGTGTACAGCGTGATCCTCAACCGATGATGCAGCCAGCGATCGCAAAACGGATGTTACAACAATGTCAGGTGGATAACTCCGAGAAGCCAAAAGGTGAACTCGCTTCGCCGTTACTCCAGTCGGGGACTTTTTTATTGGGCACGGGGGAAACGCCTCTCCGGTTAGATGACAATAGTCCAGAAGCCTTGCGGCCTCAGGTGAAAACGCCTTCCCAACAACGATTACAGTTATTTTTAGAGAATACGGTTCAAGAGTTACGGGAGTTGGGGGGAATGTTGGTGATTGGTAGCGCGATCGCAGCTAGTATTCAAGTGTTGGCCCCTAGGGAGTTGGTGGTGAGTTTAGGTCAGGGGCCGTTAACCTCGATTTTAGCGATGATGTTATTAGCGGCGGTGGTGTCCATTTGTTCAACGGTGGATGCGTTTTTTGTGCTGGCTTTTGCCTCCACGTTTACTACTGCGTCTTTACTGGCGTTTTTGGTGTTTGGGCCGATGATTGATTTAAAGGCCATCGGTTTAATGTTGTCAATTTTCCGACCGAGGGTAATTTTCTATTTATTTGCGATCGCTGCACAACTCACCATCCTGTTCACTCTATCCTATAGTTATTTCTTTTGACCTCCTCCTGCACAAAGCGCGTTCACCCATGGGCATTGCTCCCTGTGAGCATCCCTTAAAATAAAAATGAATAGCCCATTGTTTCGAGGTCCCATGATCTTAATCACGACATCTACCTTTATAAACAAAAATTCTCCCTAATACAGGGAGAATTAAAGCATCAGGGAGAATTGACCATAACTCAGACTCTGACTTGAGTCTCTATTCCCCCATTAAACCTCCCCGTAATGCTCGCTTTTGATCTTGCCGCGAAAGACCACATATTGATAAATGTTGTAAAACACCATTACCGGAATCAGCGCACCGATGAAAATAATCATAATCACCAAAGAACTAGGATCGGCAGCAGCATCATAAATGGTAATTTCACGGGGAATAATGTAGGGAAACACCACCAACGCTAACCCAATAAAAGTGAGGACAAAAACTAAAATTGTCCAGATGAAAGGCATTTTTTCCGCCTTCTGGTTGAGACTGCGCCACAACAGTCCCACCAACAACACCCCTACAATGGGGATGAGGGCGAAAATATAGACTAGGGGGGCATTTAACAAGCGATCGCGGGCCGACTCAAAGAAAATCGGCGTAATTACCGTAATAACAATCGCCCCAATTAACGTCGTAATCGCCGCAATTCGCGCCGTCTTATAATGGGTTTCCTGTAAACTGCCCTCAGTCCGCCAGATCAAATAAGTGGACCCAATCAACACATACCCCTGAATCAAGGTTAACGCCACCAACACTGAAGGAACACTCAACCAGTCCCAAACTCCCCCAATAAAATGCCCATCTGCATCCACATTAATCCCTGCCAGGACTCCCCCCAAAGCAAACCCCTGGCCCAAGGCCGCCAAAAAACTACCGGCCCCAAAAGCAAAATTCCAAAATAACTTCCGGTTCGCTTGTTCCCGAAATTCAAACGCTACTGCCCGGAAAATAAACCCAAATAACATAATAAAAATGGGAATAGACAGGGCTTGCAGAATGTTGCTATACGCCAGAGGAAATGCCCCAAAGAGACTCCCCCCCATCAAAACCAACCAAGTCTCATTAGCATCCCAAACATTGCTTAAACTGGTCATTAAGATGCCTCTCCGTTCTTCAGAGGAGGAAGTCAGGGATAAAATACCAACACCCAAGTCAAACCCATCCAGCATCACATAGAGGAGGAGGAATAAAGCCAAAATGCCAAACCACACTTGCGGCAATAAATAATCTAAGGTTTCCATGCTGGCCTCCTACCGTTTTGCTTCTAAAGGACGTTCATCCGGTTGGAATTCACCGGGAGTTGTCTTAATGGCCGCTACTTCTGCGGGGGTGGGTAACTCAAGGTTAGGGCCTTTGATAATGATGCGACGACCAAAATAGAGAGCCGCAAAAAAGAGTAGAGTATAAACCGAGGCAAACCCTAACAAAGTAGTTAACACCTCTTGAGAGGGGAGGTTGGAGGCCGCATCACTGGTGCGAATTTGATTATAAACCGTCCAAGGTTGCCGACCGACACAGCGCACAATCCAACCGGATTCTACGGCAATATACCCTAACGGGGCCGCCAATATCCAACCCCCCATCAGCCATTTTTGCTGCTGGAGGTTCTCTGGAGAGAATTTACCCCGTAACCATTGAATCACGCTGATGCCCATTAATCCGGCAAAGAAAAAGCCAATCCCCACCATGATGCGGAAGGAATAATAAATTAACCCCAACAAATGAGGCCGGTTTTCGGGAGGCCATTCTTTTAACCCTTTCACGGGTTCAGATAAAGTCGGTTTCAGTTCTAAGATATAACCCAGACCTTGGGGAATTTGGATTTCCCAGTCATTTTGTTCCGCTTTTTCATTGGGGAGGGCCAAAAGACTCCAAGGGGCTGTTTCTCCTGCGGGGATGGTTTCCCATTGGGCCTCCATTGCTGCGAGTTTGGTGGGTTGGTAATGATAAACCTGTTCCCCGCTTAAATGGCCGATGTAAATTTGTAGAGGGGCTACAGCAATAGCGGCAGCTAAGACAATTTTTAGGGAACGGCTAAAAAACTGCACATTCCGTTCCTTGAGAATATACCACGCACTGATCCCCCCAATAACAAAGAGAGAGGTTTCTAAGGTGGCGAAGAACATATGCAGAAAGCTATTCCACATAAACGGGTTAAAAATCGCCTGAAAATAGTCTTGGACGACATATTCCCCGTTGACAAGTTCCACCCCAGAGGGGGTTTGTAGCCAAGAATTGGCGGTTAAAATCCAGAAGGTGGAGAGATTTGCCCCAAAGGCTACTAAGATGGTGGCGATGTAGTGAATAACGGGGTTCACTCGTTCCCAACCAAAGATCATAATACCGAGAAAGGCGGCCTCTAGCATAAACGCCCAAGACGCTTCAAACCCGATAACACTACCAAAAAAGTTCCCCACTGCTTCTGATAGGGGACCCCAGTTGGTCCCAAATTGGAATTCCATGGGGATACCACTGGCCACCCCGATGCCAAAATTAAGCACGTAGAGTTTTGCCCAAAAGCGGGCATGATGATAATAGTCTTTGTTGCGGGTTTTTAACCACAGTCCTTCGACGATGACTAAATAAATGCTCATTCCCGTGGTGAGAATGGGCCATAACATATGAAAAATCGCCGTTAACGCGAACTGCATCCGCGATAAGACGAGGGTGTCTGACAAAAAATCCATATCAATACCTTGTTGAAACTGAGAGATTGCTTGATTCCTCGATAGGGCGATTTTGCGAACCCATGGTTACTTATCTTACTCAATGTATAAAAAACTATCTAGTGAAATAGTTATTTAAAACACGGAAGGCCGGGAATGATGAACTACTCCAGACACAGAGAATGGGGAGAGGAGGAGGGAGGAGACGCTTGAGCCATTCTGGGGATAGATAGCTGTCTCGATCTGCGTTATTATAGTAAAACACTGGGAGAGGTGGCAGAGTGGTCGATCGCGCTCGACTTGAAATCGAGTGAACCGCGAGGTTCCGTGGGTTCGAATCCCACCCTCTCCGTTTTTTGATAATGAATAATGAATAATGAATAATGAATAATGAATAATGAATAATGAATAATGAATAATGAATAATGAATAATGAATAATGAATAATGAATAATGAATAATGAATAATGAATAATGAATAATGGATAATGAATAATGAATAATGGATAATTGAGAATTAAGATTATCTGTTTTTTGCTTGTCCTTTTTCCAAGACTCTATTTTTTTGTTTAGCTTGTTGACTATATTTTCAATTTTGGGTATAATTGAAGAAATCATCAAAATGGAGTTTAAGGGGATGGAACTCAACGCTATTGATTTAAAAAAATTAATTGCGATTGGTCATGATGAGAAGAAGTTAGCTTTATTAATTGAACGGGGGACAGAGGAGATGGAATATCTTGAAGTAAATGCCCCCAAAGCTGCTTATGATGGTTTAAAGGCGGTTTCTGCTTTAGTTAATGAGGAAATCCCTGCAATTCCCGAACCGTCTTCTCTCACTCCTTCGACGGTAGAGGCATTATATCCGGCTAATTCTAGTTGTACCAATGCCTTGGCTTATGATCCCCAAGAAAAGTTATTAGAAATTGAATTCACCAATGGTTCGGTGTATCAATATGAGGGGGTAGAACCGGAAACGTGGAATCGTTTTCGCCAAGCGAAGTCTCCTGGCCGTTTTTATAATCGTGCGATTAAGGGAAGTTATGAGGGGAGACGGGTGGAATAGTTTTTGTTGTTGGTTAAATACGCCTTGGGTTGAAACCCGTGGTTCAATTATCAATTATCAATTATCAACGGTGATAGGGAATCTGGTATCTAAAGTCCCTAAACAATTATGAAACGCGCTCTAAACAATTATGAAACGCGCTCTGGGTGGGCAATGCCCACCCAGCCCTGTCAAGGTGGGTAACGAGATATGGCGGTTTGGAGTCGCCCTCACCCCCCAACCCCCTCTCCCAACCTTGGGAGAGGGGGAGAAAATGTCTCTCACAAGTGTCTGAAACAACGGTG
>NZ_JAQMSD010000139.1 GCF_028330525.1 Spirulina sp. CS-785/01 | reverse complement strand
CGGTACGCTCTGGAATTAACTTTCCTTCTGCTTCCCAACGTCTGAGTGTTGAGGGAGATACTCCTTTAATTTTTGCGGCTTCGGAAATACTAAACTTATTCATAAATACATTATAGCATAAAAAATGAGTAAATTTAGATAGTTTTAGCGAGAAATTTGTGTTCAGTCAGTTACCCTTTGTGTCCTTTGTGTCTTTGTGGTTTACCCATCAACTCTCAATTATCAACTTTCACACTTCTATCCTTACAAGGCCGACAAGGATTCCCCATAGCAATTTTACCCGCCGGAATAGACCGATACACACTACTACGGGCCCCTATCACCGTATTAGCCCCAATTTTTACCCCAGGGGCCACAAAACAATCCGTCGCCACCCAGGCCCCATTTCCCACCCAGATAGGGGCGGTTTGCAGGGAAAAAACCGGACTGGTGATATCGTGACTCCCTGTACATAAATAACATTCCTGAGAAATCACCACATGAGAGCCAAGATAAATAGGGTCTAAACTGTACAACACCACATCATCCCCAATCCAACTATAATCCCCGATGGTTAATTTCCAAGGGTAATTGATACGGGCAGTGGGGCGAATAATCACTCCCTTGCCGATTTTTGCCCCAAAGGCCCGCAAAATGGCACACCGTAACCCACTCCAGTTATGTAGCGTAATGGGAAATGTCACCGCTTGTACAAACCACCAGAGTAAAATCACCCAACCGGGACGGCCCCGGTCAAAATTGGATTGATCATACTGACTCAGATCAACCCAAGGGGCCGCCTCTAGTAAAGGGTCATTTTTGCCAGTGGGCTTAGGGTTGGGATTCATCCTTGGAGACTCCCGCAGGTTGGGCAAGGGAAGGTTTCGGGGGGGGAGAGGGCTGGCCGGGGTTGACGTTCAGTTGTCCGCCAAATTTCTGAAGTTCGTATAACTTGACCCCTATTTGATATTCATACTGACTCAATAAGCGGGCGTAAGTATAGCCGGCCCGTCCATCGAGAAAGCCAAAGCGCAGAATATAAAATAAAACAAACCGCAAGAAGGGTTTAAAGGGCAACCAAACCCAGATTTTCTTTAAAAAGCGTTTCCGTTGGACGGCATCACCGAATAAGTTGGCCCCGATGGTCCCACTTTCATCTTTTCCGGTCAGGAGGTTGTAATAGACTCGCGCTTCCCAGTTAGAATAGCGGTTATGACGGGCGATCCAGTGGTAAATGTCTCGGAAGTCAATATGGAGCATATCTTCTTTGAGATAGCCCACATCGCCTTCTAGGATGACGTGCTCATGAACCTCGTTATCTCCGGTGTTGGGGATGTCTTCGGTGCTGAGGTTTTCGTAGCGACCGCATTGGTGTTTAAATAGCCGTAAGTTCCAATCGGGATATTTTCCTCCCCAACGAATCCATTTCCCTAAGAAAAAGACTTTCCGGTTGAGGAAATAGCCGTTGTATTGGGGGTCTTTGATCCGTTCGGCAATTTCGTCCCAGAGTTCCGGGGTAATGCGTTCGTCACAGTCAACGATTAATACCCAGTCATTGCGAAAGGAGAGGTTTTCGAGGGACCAATTTTTCTTTTTCGGCCAACTGCCGTTGAAGTAGAATTGGGCGACATTGACTCCGTATTCTTGACAAATTTCTAAGCTGCGATCGCTGCTTTGGGAGTCAACGACAAAGATTTCATCGGCCCGTTGCACACTGTCTAAACAAGCCGGGAGGTTCTGTTCCTCGTTTTTGGCAGGAATGAGAACGGAGACGGGGATTTTTTCAGACGAAGAAGTCATGCTGGTTTCAATATAAGAGCGTCTGGGCTAAGGTCGAAGATCATGTAAGGGATAATCAGGTTTTAAAGGTTGGCGGAGAAATCATGCCTTGGATGGCGGTTTTGAGATAGCCAAGTTGACCGTAGGCATAGACAAAATTATCAAACCTAAGAGCGGGGTCATGAACATATTTTAGGGACTTATAGAGTCCTCGCAAAATCCGTTCTCCAGCCCGCCCAAATTGTGCGACTCCGGCCCGACCGGCCAGTTGTTCGCGGTAACATTCACTTACACCCTGCCACCAACCTCGTCGCAAAAACCAACTGCGTTCCAGTCTATCAGGCGTGACGTTATGGGCGACTAAGGCATCGGGGAGATAGGCGACTTCCCATCCTTTGGCCAAGGCCAGTTCGGTCATTTGTAATTCTTCATTAGATAACAAATTAGTGCCGACTCGACCTAAATTTACGTCAAAGCCGCCGATGTCGTCTAAAAAGGTGCGACGAATGGCGTAGTTTAAGCCTCTAGGGGTGAGATTGGGGGTGGTAATGGCCACGATGGTATCCCCTAGGTCAAATGCTCCTAAGTTGCCCGATAGCCCCTCTGAGAGCCAGGGGGGGCGACTGTGGCCGTCGGGCCAGAGGAGGGTGACTTTGCCTCCGGCGATCGCTAAGTTTTCCTTTTGGGCAAATCCGGCTGCGATCGCGCTTAACCATCCTTTGGAGGCTACGGCATCATCATCGAGATAGGCTAATATTTCCCCTTTGGCGGCTTTTGCCCCTGCATTCCGCGCCACGGATAACCCGGTGACGGGTTCGTAAATATATTGCAGTTTGGGATGGGGGAGACGAGCTTCTGTCACCTCCTTGGTGCGATCGCTTGAGGCATTATCCACCACAATGACTTCATAGTCGGTAAAATCCTGCGCTAACAAACTATCAATCGCAGCCCCCAAATAGCGATCGCGGTTGTGGGTGCAAATAATGGCGGAAATGGCTACAGATTCACTCACTGGTCGTGTAAACTCCCATGAACCATCACTAAAGTTTCAGCAATGCGACTTAAACGATTTTCTAACAGTTGTTTCTGTTTCAGTAATTGTCGCAGTTTTTGGTAACGGGCAATCGCCACACTCACACTGGCCACTTGTTCCGGTGGACAAGGTTTAGACCAGAGACGGCCTTGGTCATCTAGGCCACACAACCGATACCCCGGACGTGGCCCCGGCCCATCCCAAGCCGGTTGTACGGTGTGAGCCTCTTGAGGTAAACGTTTCGTCCCGTCCGCCGTTTGCGACTCCAACCACCCATCCACAATAGGCCCCTCTAAATACAAATCCTGAATTTTAATCAGAATTTGTTTTAATTCCTTTTGCCACCCCACAATCACTTCTTCAATTTCCTTGAGAATATTGGTGGCCAACGCCGGATTGACACTATGGCGATGGGTGCTGATTTGGGCGGATTTCAGTTGATTGAGGGTCGAAAGGTTATTTTGATAGGGTTGGGGGGGAGACGGAGGAGACGGGCGGGAGGGAGGAGACTTGCGCGTCCGAGACGGATTGAGGGTAAAGGTAAAAGACGGAGATTCCCGTCGAGTTTTAGGGTTCGACGGCTGAGAAGATGGGGACGGAGAAGGGGGGGATGAACTAGGTCTAGGTCTCCTAGTTGCAGGAGACTGAATAGACCGAGTTTGACTAGACTGGTCTATGCGAGCTAAGGCCGATTCAATCCGTTTCAGTTGTGGTCTCATTCGTGCGCGTCTCACCGCTTCAAGGGAAGAATGATTTGCCAGCAAACCATTCCGTTTTCTGCTCTCATTGTATTGTCTCCTCTGCCATTCTTCACGCTTTCATCCCCAGATACAACGAAAGTTAATGTTCTCGCGTCTGTGGGGAGTTTGGGGGGATGGGG
>NZ_JAQMSD010000138.1 GCF_028330525.1 Spirulina sp. CS-785/01 | reverse complement strand
TTCTGCGATCCCGCGATCGCTCTCTCGTAGTTGCGTTAACCGACTCTCCAACAACCCAACCCCCACCACAGACAGAGGTTCAGCTTTTGCAGGGACAATGTAATATTGACTGGCCAACAAAGCACTACGAGTGATCAGGTTATCCCCAGGGGGAAAGTCGATCAGAATTAGATCGTACTGCTTTAAGACAGGTTTGAGAATCACCCGCAATAAGTTATTCTCCACATTATTCCAAGTTTGCTCAAATTCCTGTTGGTTGGACTGGGTTTTTGTGTAAATTAAAGCTGAGAGGAGAAAATCGTCGTAGAGTTCCACATCTCCTGCAATCATATCCAATCCCTTGATTTGACAGACATTGCGATAGATAATTTGTTGGATAGGGAGTCGGTCTTCGGTATTCGCACGGATGGTCTGATCAATCAGGGTTTTCAGAGTGCGTCGTTCTTTTTTCAGCTTGGCAAAGTATAAAGGGGGCATCATACTCAGAGTAGCATTGATCTGAGTATCTAAATCGAGGATGAGAACCCGTCGTCTATACTGTTTGGCCAGACAAGTCCCCACATTAACGGTGATGGTTGTTTTTCCCACCCCTCCTTTCATATTGACAATTGAAACAATATATGCCATCGCTGTCCTTGGTGTCCCCCCTCGATCATAGACTGAAGTGGTACGTTTGCGCGGTTTGACGCTGATTTCTGTCTATTCAGGGAATGAGACTGCATTTCCCGAAAAATATATTACAAATTTTAAAGGATTGGGGAAAGTTACCAATTTTGGATCGGGCTATATTTTATAATTTCCCTAGTTTAATCCATTGATCTCCCAAGACTCTTGAAATTTCACCCTGTCCTCTGTCGCAATGAAACGGAAGTTGAAAGTAAACTCATTACTCAGTATCTACTTCCTCAGTTGGGATATACTCCTGATACTTGGTCTCAGGAGGTTGCATTCGGGAAAGCAAGACTAGATTTTCTCGCGTTTGCAACATCTTTTTTCCCTCGTCCTCTAGATGCAGTCTCCCAGTTATCTGTGGTCATTGAAGCAAAGCATCCCAGAGAAAAATTAGATGATCATGTCCGAAAATTTAAGCAATATTTAAACAAATTACACATTTGTCATGGATTGTTAACTAATGGGAAAGAAATTCGCATTTATGAGCGTATTCAATCGGAGATTTATTTAAAATTAACTTGTCGTGGAGAACAAGTTGAGGACTTTTTACCGGAGATTAAACAATTAATTGGTCGTGATGAATTACAAAATAGAGAAAGTAATGGCCGAGAAAGTAATGGCCGAGAAAGTAATGAAACATTAAACCCAGCACCCCCCGTTAAACCCATTACTCCGAGTCCTCCCCCATGGTCTCCCCAGTCCACCCCAGACGCAACTCCAGACTCAGAGAATATATCTGCAAATACGAATAATCAAGACACACCCCCAATTATTCATAAATTTGTAGCCACCCATCGTGATATTGCCAATTTTAATCCTGTTCAACGTGCGAATCAAGTTAAGAAAACTATGAAAGTTATTACCGTTTATCATAATAAAGGAGGGGTTGGGAAAACCACCACCGTTGTTAATCTTGCTGCGGCCTTAACCAAAAAAGGGAAACGAGTTTTAATTATTGATTTAGATAGTCAAGCAAACACCACTTTTGCCACAGGATTAATTAAATTTGAAGATGAACAAGAAGATGACATCAAAGAATCCAATATTCTCCAGCTTTTACAGTCTGAGGAATTCGATTACATTCCCGACATTGCCAGAAAATCCCAATTTACTGATCCAGAAGTGGATGTAGTCCCATCTCATATTGATTTAATGCAGTATGAAACAGATTTGAATTCCTTAGACTATAGTCGTTTAATCTTACGAGATAAACTCAATCAAGTGAGTGATACCTATGATGTAGTTTTAATTGATACTCCTCCCTCCTTGAACTTTTATGCACGAATTGCATTAATTGCCACAGATTATTTAATTATTCCCTCAGATTTAAAACCCTTTGCCAATCAGGGATTAACCAATGTGAAAGATTTTGTCAAAACCATTAACGGATTTAGACGACAAATTGGACGGTCTGAAATTGATGTGTTAGGAGTTTTAGCGTGTCAGATTTCCACCAATGCACGGTTTGTCCAACATACCCTGAGAAAGCGATTACAAACTATCCCTGAACGCTATGCGTTACCTGTGTTAGATACCGTAATTTATGAACGGGAAGATTTAGCGAAATGTACCGAAGAAGTGCAAGAGGTTGATGGCCATGAAATTCCCAATCCTCGCTCTATTTTAGACTATAAACCCAATTCTAAAGCCGCACAGGAGTTTGAATTATTGGGGATGGAAGTATTAGATAAAGTTGGGGTTAAGGTATGAGACTGTCATCATCGTTTATTGCGGTACGAAAAATAGAACCTCCTGATATTCCCAAGTCGCAATATTCCCAAACCCAGATCAACACCCTTGCAGAGCAAATTTTAGCCAGTGAAGGATTAATTAATCCCTTAATCGTCAAACGTACCAGTTTAGAGTCTTATCAGTTAGTTGAAGGGGTGTTAGAATACTATGCAGCAGTAAGAGCAAGAGAAATGGACCCCAGACGGGGGGAAATGATCAATGCGTTTATCGTCGAGGGAGAGAAAGCAGAGTCATTACAAACCCAAGTCCACCTCCTGAGACAACCGAAAACTCCCCAACCTGTCACCCCACCCACAGCAACCCCACCCCCCGTAGAAAGTCCCACTCCACCCTCTCCCCCACCGTCTTCAGTGGAGTCACAGTTACTCGACTATCATTCCCGTCTCACCCACATGGAGTTACGGTTTGAGAAACAACTAGAAGCACTTCAACAGCAACAACAAACCTTGTTGTCTCGTTTAGACGCAATGGAAACAGAAAAAACTCCAGAAGTTGCTGATCCTTTGGTGGTGGTGAATACTTTACCGAAAACCGAGTTAGCATCTCGGTTACGGGGATTGAACACTCAGCAATTGAATGCGTTAATTAAAGCACGAGAGCAGGGAGAGTTTTTGTCACGGACGGATTTGCAAAAACGGGTTAAAGGAGTCGGTTCACAAACCATAAATAAAATTTGGGATGATTTGTCCTAATCTTTCGTCTGAAATGACTTTATTCAGTTATTCGCTTATACCGAATCAATCGCTAACTTCACCCCCGTTATTACTCTTAATTTAATCCCTTGGCCTAAAGCAAAAGCTCTCTAAAAGAAGACTAATATAAAATTTCGCTTGTTTTAATTAAATCTATTTCTTGTAAGCCTTAAAAGGCTTACTACGAACTTATTAGGGTTCACCCAATTTCAGACAATGGGGCAACTCTTTACTCTGAGGAATTCATTTTAAGGGATTTTTAATCCCTGACCGTGTAATTTTCTAACAATTGTTGAATCCCATAATCATTAAACTCTGCGGCTAAAGCCAGGATGCGATCGCAAAACCGATGATACCGTTCATCCAACTCCCTGAGACGACGCGCTTCCCCCTCAATCATAGAAAAATCCCCAATTCGGGCCCCGTGTTGTAACAATGTACATTCCATCACCGGAGGAATCACCCACTCCTCCTCCAGAGAAGACCCATGAGACTCTTCTTCATACACCCAAACTAACTCTAAATATTGCTGTAAATACAACAACAACGGTTCAATCTCAATAGGTTTCGGTAAAAACCCATCACACCCAGCAGCCAAACTCCGTCGCTGATCCTCGGCCAACACCGACGCACTGGTAATAATAATCTTACTCTCCCCTAACTGAGGATGCTCTCGCAACCGTCGCGTTAACTCCACCCCATTCAACGGACCCATCACTAAATCCGTAATCACCAAATCCGGGAAATACACTTCCGCCAACCGTAACCCCTCCTGGCCATTCACCGCAGTGATACAATCAAACCCCAAGGCCATCAACACATCCACCAACATCACCCGATTTACCTGATGATTGTCAATAATTAAAATGCGACGACGACGGCCTTCATACCCCACAATCGTCCGTCGCTCCCCATCCAACCCAGACTGACATTTCCCCGTCTCTAACCTCCCCTGGGGGACAACCAACGTAAACCAAAAGCAACTCCCCTGTTGAGGAATACTCTGCACAGACAATTCACTTCCCATCATCCCTAACAGTCGTTGGGAAATCGTTAACCCTAACCCCGTCCCATCGGAATGTTTCCCCGTATATCCCACTTGCTGAAACGGTTCAAAAATCGCCGGAATGTATTCCGGTGCAATTCCCACCCCAGTATCCTCAATGCTAAAGCAAATGGCACATTTTCCCCTAATCCGCCTGTCCTCTTGCGTCACCGTGAACGTAACCCGTCCTTGGGGGGTAAACTTCACCGCATTTCCCAGTAAATTTAACAACACCTGACGTAATCGCTGATCATCCGCCACCACAGTCAAGGGTAAATCGGCACCGGGATGAAACTGAAACTCCAGTGCTTTTTGTTGAGCGCGAATGCGGATCATGGCTGCGACACTTTCGAGAAAGGGAAATAAGGGAAACTCTTGCTCAAAAAGCTCTAATTTCCCCGCCTCAATCTTAGAGAGATCAAGAATTTCATTAATCAACGTCAATAAATGACTCCCGGAATTTTCAATAATATTCACCCCATTACGATAAGCATTCAAGTCTGAGGCACGCTGCAAGATTTGTGCATAGCCTAAAATACCATTGAGGGGAGTCCGTAATTCATGGCTCATGGTGGCCAAAAACTCGCTTTTCGCTTGGTTGGCCTGGTCGGCCTCCTCTTTGGCCACCTGTAACCGGACTTGAGACTCCCGCAACTCCTGTTCCATGCGCTCTCGCTCCCGAATTTCCGCCGTTAAACGCTGATTGGCTTGATTCGCTTGCTGTATCGCTTCCCGCAAATATAGGGGTTCACGGACTAAGACAAAGACCACTGCACCCGCTAAAAAGGCCAGTAGTCCTCCCCCACTGCGCCACCAAATTGCTCTAGGGGGTAATTGTTGCCACCCCTTTTTGGGAATGGCCGCAATTTGCCAATAGCCATTGGGTAGGGAAATGTCAAGGAGAACCGGGTCTTGTTCAAATACCTCCGGGTCGCCAAAAAAGATTTCTCCGGCTGCTCCTAAGCCGTCTCGCCCCCGTAATCCATAGCGGAGGTCATTTTTGGGGTTGAGAAGTCCCACTTGCTCAAAGAGACGCTGATCGTCAATTAAGAGGGTGACGGCTCCCCAGAGACGACCACTGCCAGGGGGGCTATTGGCGGGGGTTGTAAAGACGGGGGTAAAATTAATGAAGGCTGATCCCCCCTCTACCAGTTCCACGGGGCCGGCAATTTGGGTTTTCCGGGTGTTCTGCATCCGTTGAATGACCCGATACTGCCCTGGAATGTGGCGTAAATCTGCCCCAATAATGGCTTCTCGTCCTGGGTTGGGATAGGTGTTGCGGAGGATTGTCCCTTCTACGGCAGAGATGCCATAAATGCCCGTTTCTTGGGCTAAGAGGAGTTGGGCAATTTGGTCAAATTCTTGATCGGAGGTGTCGGGGTTGATGGAGAGGAGGGCGACTAGGCCCCGTGTGAGAAGGAGTCGGGCGTTAAGATATCCTTCGAGTTGGGCCCGAATGGTGCTGACTTGGCTGATGACTTGGGTGCGGGTCCGGGCGATTGCGCGATCGCGTTCACTCCGATCAAACACAATCACTCCACTCAACACCCCCATAAAGGTTAACATCGCCGCCAACACTGGGAAAACCTTAAACTGACCCATGGCCCTCACCTACAGCAAACAACTCTCTTTAACCGTTTGCGGCCTCTTGGCGCAACCGTTCTGCACGACGAAAAAATTCTTGTCCCGTGTGCAAATACTCCTCATCATAATTGAAGGGAAACCAGTCCAATTCCTCTAACCCATCCAAAATATGATTGAGACAATAATATAAATGGGCCGCTTTACGGGCAACTGTGGGGGGGTTGGGCTGAGAACGAAACAACCTTTGTGCCTGTTCTAGGGTGCGGCGACAATCCTGTAAATAGTCTTGAAAGTCCGCCATTAGGTCATCATCAAAGGGATCAGCGGCCAAGTCCTCAATTTGTTCATCGAGGGATTGCAAAATCGGGCTAATCAGGGCATCAATGGGATCATAAATCTCCTTTAACCATTTGTGAAGATGCTGATCTGGGTTGGGGGTCCTGGTGCGCTTGGCTTGATGCCGTTGTTGGGCGGTGGCGGTGCGACGATAGCGGCGGTTTAAGGGGGTATTCTGGCCTTGTTGGTCGTATTGTAACCGCCGTTGGGGGTCGCTTAATACCTCATAGGCTGCATTTAATTGAATAATCCGTTCGTGACTGGACTTCTCGGTTTGGCTATCCGGGTGAAATTGCTTCACCAAGCGGCGATAAGCGTGCTTAATCTCCGCTTGGCTGGCTTGGGGGTTAACTTGTAGGGTTTGATAGTAATTCAATGCAAAATACAGTTAGCATCGGGGTTTCCGACAGGGGGATTTAATTCAGGGATGACACCGGATGCTGTTCTAAGTCTTGAAAGAGGGGGGTGCTTAAATACCGTTCCCCGAAACTGGGCTGAATCATGACGAGCAGTTTACCTTGATTTTCTGGGCGTTGGGCGATTTGAATGGCGGCACAGAGGGCAGCCCCGGTGGAAATGCCGGAGAGGATGCCTTCTTCTTTGGCCAGTCGTCGTCCGTAATGGATGGCATCGTCATCAGTGACGGCGATGACTTCATCCAGGAGATCGACGTTGAGGACTTCGGGGATAAAACCGGCCCCAATGCCTTGAATTTTGTGGGGACCGGGTTCACCGCCGGATAAGACGGGGCTGCTGGTGGGTTCGACTGCGATCGCGCGAAAGTCGGGTTTTTTCTGTTTCAGGACTTCGGCGACTCCGGTGATCGTGCCGCCTGTGCCGACTCCAGCCACCACTATATCCACTTGGCCGTCGGTGTCTTCCCAGATTTCTTGGGCGGTGGTTTGGCGGTGGATGGCGGGGTTGGCGGGGTTGCGGAATTGTTGCAACATATAGGCGTTGGGGGTGCTTTCGACGATTTCTTGGGCCCGGCGAATACAACCTCCCATGCCCCCTGGCCCTAGGGTTAGTTCTAATTGGGCCCCGTAGGCGCGTAACATGGCCCGCCGTTCGCTGCTCATGGTTTCGGGCATGGTTAAAATGAGTTTATATCCTTTGGCGGCGGCGGTCATGGCGAGGGCGATGCCTGTGTTGCCGGAGGTGGGTTCGACGAGGATGGTTTGGCCGGGGTGGATCAGGCCGTCTCGTTCGGCGGTTTCGATCATATTTGCCCCGATGCGGTCTTTGACGGAGGCGGAGGGGTTCATTCCTTCTAATTTGATGATGATCTCCGCGACGCAGTTTTGGGCGGCGGGAATGCGGTTTAAACGGACTAGGGGGGTGCGGCCAATGAGTTGGCTGATGTTGTCGGCAATGGGCATGGGTTTCTCCTTGTGGGTTAGCTAGATGTAATACATGAGGTTCACTTGCGATCGCGCATTCCGTCGGTCGAATAAATCTTGTAAGCTGTAGCGTTGCAAAATCTCGTAGGCACTATCATAAACTTCTTGCCAAATTTCTTCTACCACTGCTCCTTCTACTGTGGTGACGGTGCTTTCGGTTTTACTGCGGGAGTCTGTGCCCTCTAAACAATGGAGCACGTCGAGTAGGGTGATTTGCCAGGGGGCTTGGGCGAGGTAGTATCCGCCTTTGGCCCCCCGTTGACTGGCGACGATGCCTCCCCGTCGTAAGGTGGCGAGGAGTTGTTCTAGGTAGCGATCGGGGATATGCTGCGATCGCGCAATTTGTTTAATCTGGAGAGGGTCTCCCTCTTGATAATGTTGGGTGAGTTCCAAAAGGGCCAGTAAGGCATATTCCGTCCGACAGGAAAGTTCCACTGATTTTTTCAGGTGTGAGTGAGCAATGATGGACTATGTTCTAGTATACTCCCATTCTCCGGTCGGGATTAGAGGATTTTTGCAGAAACGCCAAGAAACGCCATAGCAAAAAACCTACCTCCTTGAGGTAGGTTCTTAAAATTGCCGAGTTATCTGGTTTAATGCTTCCCCCGACGTGGAGAGAAGCCCCCCAGACAGCAACAAAAATTAGAAGGAGAACGTGGTTCTCAACGTTCCAATCACATTGGAATCATTTTCAAAGTTCTGGTTAGGATTAATCACCCAAACCACCCCAGGGGTAATGCTGATATTACTGGTGAGTTGGTACTTGTAGAACCCTTCAATGTGCCAGACATCATCAACACGACGGACTCCGTCATTGACTCCAAGGGCTTCAATACCACGCAGGGTGGGCTGCATCCCCCCGTAAAATCCTAAGACATTGCCTTCTTTACCAAAGTCGGGAAGGGCAACACCGAGGGCGTAAGTCCAGATATCCGCGTCACCCCGTCGCAGCATGGTGACATCAGTCCAAGTAATTGAACCATTGACCACAAACTTAGAAGACGGCCGGAAGGCGAATTGCGCACCGAAGGAGTTAGTCACCATTTGCCGATTATCGGCGTTGTCATCGAGTAACACCCAAGGGTTATTGGCGAGATAACTTCCCACTAACCCTGTTTGGGGATTCCGGGCTTCTCCTTCTGCGAAAATCGGGCTTTCTGAGGCATGATACCCATGGACATAGGTTAAGCCCAAGGCAATGGTATCGCTCACGTTGGCATTAATGTTCCCCAAAATGGAGTAATCTCCATTGAGGAAACCTTGTCCAGCCCCTGGGTTAGCGGCATTACTACCCGCTAAGTACCCTAATGTGACGGTACTGGGACCCAAAATGCTTTCGATGGGCGTAAAACCAAAGCTCAGAGCCGCCCCTGAACCACCGCCAATGCGGAAAATAGGATTCCGTTGGGCGAAGGTGGATAATGCCCCATCGCCACCATCAAAGTCCTCAAAGTAAGGGTTGAGGGTGGGGACTACATCACTCCAGTTCCCGCCGGCTGCGGAGATGTAGGCTTGGGAGTTACGGTAGGGGAAGTAATAGGCTAATTTGTCTAACTCAACGTTGTTATCGTTCTGGTTGTTATCGTTCTGGCCAATATTAAAGGTTTGGAACGAGGAGAAGGATTCAGAGTTGGGAATTGTGCCAATATTCGCACCTTCTAAGCCGACGGTTTCAAAAGCTGCTAAGTTTCCAGCCGTTAAGCGAGTAACTAAGCGGTCGTTTCCGGTGAAGCTGGTGTTCAGTTCTAAACGAACCCGGTCTCCAAAGGCCGACTGACTGAGAGAATCTAAGGTATTGGAGACATTATCCTCGGCATCATCATCGCTGGAGATGTCGAATTCGTTGGTTAAGGCCATGATTACTTCCCCAGACAGTTTGGTGGTCGTGGAGAATTGATGGTCTTCGAGGAATGCCACGCGACCTTCTAAGTTATCAACGCGAGTTCCTAATGTGGCTAGTTCCGCTTCAAATTCTTGGATGAGGCGTTGTAAGGTTTCTAAGTCCGCACGAGTTACAAAGTCGGCGGTGGAGGCTGCGATTAAACGCTCAATCTGTTGCAGACAGGCGTTTAACCCGGCGGCAAATTCATAGCGGCTGAGGGGACGGTTTCCTCGGTATGTGCCGTCAGGATACCCTTTTAAGCAGTCGTATCTGCGCACCAAGTCATCTAAGGCTTGGAATGCCCAGTCGTTGGGGGAAACATCGGTAAATTGGGCTGCTCCCGGTACGCCTTGCCCCAGTGAACCGTTGGAGTCTTCAGTCCCATAACGGTTGATTTGTTCGAGAATTTCGTTCCCTTGGGGATTGGTATTGGAACGATTTTCAACCGGGGCGGTTTGAGCAATGGTGCTTTCATGTTGCCCAGGGGTAGATAGGCTGGGTTCGTCGGCATGGGCTAACTCGTCTAAGGAGTCGAGTTGGCTGGTTGCTGCGTTGACTTGGCTGGCCTCTAATTCGGGGCTGGCCTCTAATTCGGGGCTGACGGGTTGCGCAGTAACGGCAGTGCGTTCGAGTTCTTCTAATTCCAGTTCACTAACTTCTAGTGCATTAACTGAAATAGACTCCGAGGCCACCTGTTCTGAGGCAACCTCGGCTTGGGCTGGTTTTTCCGCCTGTTTTTGTCCGGTCTCTTGGGGAGAGACTTTTTTATTTAAAGCATCTAGCTCCGAATCACTTAATACGGATACACCTGATGCTTTGGGCGTTGCCTGAGAAGTTTCCACTTCCGGTGCGATCGCTACTGCTGGGTTAGAAAGAAGCAGAGCCATCCCTACCGCAGCAGGACTCATTAACTGTAATCGCCAAAACTGTTTTAACATTGTTTGTCCTCACACCTTGCTAGCAAGTGACATTGGGTTTGGTTAACCTATGCTTTTTTAGCCTATCATACACAACCTGAGCAAGTGTTGATCGGCGGTTAGGCTGGTCAAAGGTTGGCCAAGATAGTGTCTTGTTCATTTTAGACCGTTTCCCTCCACGAGACACTCGCTTAGACCCGTGATATCTTGCTTTTTTTTAGATCAAATTTACGCTAACTGAGAAATTTTTTTGGCCATCTCAAAATCTCTCTCGGTTAACCCTCCTGCATCGTGACTGGTCATGCTGACTATCACCTTATTATAGGAGATTTCTAGGTCGGGATGATGGCCGGCGGCTTCGGCTGGCTCAACTAAACGATTGACAAAATCAATGGCCGTGACGAAATCTTTAAATTTGAAGGTTTGTTGAATTTTGTTGCCAGTTTGCGTCCATCCCGAAAGTTGTTGTAAGTTTTCTTGGATTTGTGCGTCACTGAGTAATTGTGCCATGGGTATCGGGGCCTATCTCGCAATATCTCTTATCTACAAAAAAACTATCCGCTCTTACGAGGAGTGAGCAGCGTTGAGCTACTAACACTATTGTAAGAGCGGTCTGAGCGGGTCTTCCTAGTCAAAGTCTGACTGCCGAAAGGAACTTTAATTGTTGTTGGGGAGTTACTTCTGAGAACACGCTCAAAAGCGGACTCATCCACTCAACTCCTAAAGAACAGCCTCGGCGCACAGCCGACTATATCCAACTAGGAGACCCATAATTTTACTACTATCAATCATGGGCATCACCTCCTTTTTGCCTAGACGGACTTGGTTTCAAGACTTTTCGATCTGGTGAGTTTCTCACCTTGATATCCAACATAACACCTTTTCTTCAAAAATGGTCACGACGGGGAAAATTTTTTCCGGTTTGGGGTGGGAGTGTCGGGTGTTGGGTGTCGGGAGATGGGTTACGCTATGCTTCACCCAACCTTGTGTAGTATTAATCATTGTAGGGCTGGCAATGCCCACCCTACTCTCTGTTGCCTTTACTGTTACAGGAAGCCAAAAAAAATCCCCTCTTGGGGAGGGGAAAGAACATTCTGTGACAAATATGTATGAGAACGTTTGAATCTTAGAGCGCGTTACCGCGAGGTAGCACTTCTTCAGGGAATTCAAACCGTTGGTGAGGTTGGTCTTGAGGGGCCATCCAGGCTCTCAGACCTTCGTTGAGCA
Organism: Spirulina sp. CS-785/01; assembly: GCF_028330525.1. Lineage (GTDB taxonomy): Bacteria > Cyanobacteriota > Cyanobacteriia > Cyanobacteriales > Spirulinaceae > JAQMSD01. Next base: position 86 of record NZ_JAQMSD010000138.1, on the reverse strand, counting down.
GAATGTTTTTGGTGTAGAAGGTTTCAAATTCGGGGTCTTCTGCGGCCCGAATTTCTTGGGATACGAAGTCGTAAGCCCGTAAGTTT
>NZ_JAQMSD010000137.1 GCF_028330525.1 Spirulina sp. CS-785/01 | reverse complement strand
TTAAAACCCAAGGCTAAGAGCTTAAACCCGTTAAAAACGGGTTGAGAGATTAACCAGAAGTCAGGCTAACCAAGAGACCTTGGGTTAAAACCCAAGGCTAAGAGCTTAAACCCGTTAAAAACGGGTTGAGAGATTAACCAAGAGGTCAGGCTTATCTCGCTGATTACTGTTTACTGTTTACTGATTACTGGTTACTGTTTACTGATTACTGATTACTGATTACTGCTCTATGAATGAAACTTGGCAACGCATTGCATTGAGAGATTTATCCCTTTCTCGTTGGCGAGGAGGGAGTTATCTTTATCGCTTGGTGGGCTTTTTGGGCCGTTGGCGGACGGGGAGTTGGTTATTACAATGGGCTGAACCGTTGGGCGCGTTGTTGCTGTCTTTGGTGTTTTTGCTTGCTCCTTTTGTCTCTACGTCTCTGATTGGGGTGTTGTTGTTGGCCTGTGGGGGCTATTGGGGGCTGCTGACGCTGACGGATGGGGAGAAAGGCGGGGCGACACCGATTCATTTGTTGGTGGGGGTGTATTGGGGCATTAGTGTGATTGCTACGGCGTTTTCTCCGGCTCAAGGGGCGGCTATTGATGGGTTGGTGAAGGTGACGCTGTATTTGTTTCTCTTTGTTTTAGCGGCGCACATTTTGCGCTCACCCCGTTGGCGCAATGTTGTTGTCACAGTTTATTTGCATATTGCTTTGATTGTGGGGGGATACGGCATTCGCCAAGAGTTTAAAGGGGTGGAGCAGTTGGCGACTTGGAATGATCCTTCCTCGGAATTGGCGCAAGATACACGGGTTTATAGTTATTTGGGTAATCCCAATTTATTGGCGGGGTATTTAATTACGGCGGTGGCGTTGAGTGCGTCTGCGATGTTTATTTGGCGGAAGTGGTGGCCGAAGTTGTTGGCGATGACGATGTTTTTGGTGAATTTGGCTTGTTTATTCTATACGGATAGTCGAGGGGGTTGGTTAGGGGCCAGTGGCTTGTTGTTGGTGTTTTTGTTGCTGTTGCGGTATTGGTTTGCTGAGGCGTTACCTAAGTTTTGGCGGGTTTGGTTAGTGCCGATGGTGTTTGGGGGGTTTGCGGCTTTGGTGGTGTCTGCTTTGGTGGTGGTTGAACCCTTGCGCTTGCGGGTGTTGAGTATTTTTGCGTGGCGGGGGGATAGTAGTAATAATTATCGGATTAATGTCTGGGAGGCGGTGTTTCAGATGATTGGGGATTATCCGTGGGTTGGTATTGGTCCGGGAAATAGTGCGTTTACGGAGGTTTATCCCCGTTATGCGCGGGCGGGGTATGATAATGCGTTGAGTTCTTATTCGATTTTTCTAGAGCATTTGGTGGAAATTGGGGTGATTGGGTTTGGGGTGTTTCTCTGGTTGATTATGGTGACGGTTGATGGGGGGTTGCGAGGGCTGGCAAAGTTGCGGGATGCGGGGGATGAGCAGGGGTTTTGGTTAATGGGCGCGATCGCAGCTTTAGCGGGTTTAATGGTTCACGGTTTATTTGATACGGTTTGGTATCGCCCTCAAGTGAATACGTTATGGTGGTTAATGGTGGCGTTGATTGCGAGTTTTTACCCTCAACATCAGCAATTAAAAGCCAAGTAATGCCTACATTAGCCTTGGGTGAAAACCCAAGGCTAATAGTTGAAACCCGTTAAAACGGGTTGATAGAAATAAGCATTCAATTAACCGAGATGTAACCATTGTTTGATTTTTTGGGTTACTCCAGTTTGAGTAAAATTAGATTTAAACCGTTTAAATTCTCCTGCATCTAACCACATTCCTTGACAATTGGGACATTTTTCATACCAAATACTATAACGATCAATATCAAGCATTCGCTTCATTTTTGTCCCACATCGAGGGCAAGCAATATGGGTTCGATTCCGGCTATAATAGTAACCTAAGTCTGGGTTGCCATCGTCTAAAATTTCTGACCCATCAATCTCTTTTAGTTTTTCTGCTTCTTGCCCATCAAACCATAAACCGTGACAGTCTTGACACCGATCAATTTCGATGTTGGCATAGTCCACTTGTTCAATTTCGCCATCACATTTCGGGCATTTTGTCAACCTTTTGTACATTTTTTTGTTGTTGTTGGTTGTTGGTTGTTGGTTGTTTGGTAACAACTCTGTCTTTTTCCTGTTCCCTGTTCCCTATTCCCTGTTCCCTGTTCCTTCAATTGTTGTTTAAATCAAGGGTGAGTTGATAGAGATCACGACGGGAGGCAGAGGTTAAATTGGCGAGATGACGGCTAGCTTGCGATCGCGTCATCCCTTGATCTAACAATTGCTGGAGTTCGGCTTTCAACTCAGCCTCGGATAAAACCACGGGTTGTTCAGTCTCTTGGCCTGCCACCACTAAGGTAAATTCTCCCTTGGGAGGATTGTCTTGAAAATGCGCGATCGCGCCCTCTATTGTTCCCCGCCACAAGGCTTCATGGAGTTTCGTCAACTCCCGCCCAATTACAATCCTACGATTGTTGCCAAAGGTTTGGGTAAAATCCGTTAAGGTACTTAATAAACGGTGCGGAGACTCATAAAAAATCAGCGTCCGAGATTCATATTGCAAAGATGCTAATTGGTCCCGTCTCGTTTTCGCCTTACTGGGTAAAAAGCCTTCAAAAATAAAGCGATCGCAAGGCAACCCCGAACACACCAACGCACTAATCGCCGCCGTCCCCCCCGGAATCGGCACAACCCGCACCCCCGCCGACCCACAAGCCCTCACCAACGCCTCCCCCGGATCAGAAATCCCCGGCATTCCCGCATCCGTCACCAACGCCACATCCTGCCCCCCTTGTAACCTCTCCAATAACTCCCCTAAGCGTTTTTTGCGGTTATGTTCGTGATAACTCACCTGGGGCGTAGTAATCTGAAAATGTTGTAATAACTTCCCCGTGTGCCGCGTATCTTCGGCTGCTATCAACGCCACCGACTGCAACACCCGCACCCCCCGAAACGTTATATCCTCCAAATTTCCAATGGGAGTCCCCACCAGATAGAGTGTTCCGGTTTCGAGGTTATCCGTTCTTAGTTCTAAATTATTGGTCATACCAGCAACAAATCAGCAAACAGACGAGTGTATCCAGTGAGTTGACAAAAGATTCAAATTTTGGCGACCCACAGAATACCGTTATGAAATCTTAGGAGGTCGAAGTGTATTAGAATTTCCCACCATTAAACTGCTCGATTATACCCCAGAAACCTTAGCAGAGAGCAATAACCCCTTTGCCGTCATTGTCACAGCCCACCAAGAAACTCAAACCAGTCGTAATGATCCCAACCGTCGTTACCGAGAGAAACTGAGAATCGCTAAAAGTCTCTATCAACGGGGTTATGACAGACGCGATATAGTTGAATTATTCCGGTTAATTGACTGGATGATGACCTTGCCCGCGCCGATGGAAGAAAATTTGACGACAGAAATTTACAATTACGAGGAGGAACATAAAATGCCCTATATCACCAATGTAGAACGCTTTGCCCTTGAACGAGGAAAACGCCAAAAAAGTCGAGAGGATATTTTTGAAGTGCTACAAGTTCGCTTTGAAAGCATTCCCAATGAATTGGTAGAAGCGATTAATCAGATTGAAGATGATTCTAGTCTTACTAATTTATTGCGACAGGCAATTACGATTAATTCCTTAGAAGACTTTCTGGAGAGAGTTCAGGATTTAGAAAATGAATAATTTTTGGGCAAGTCTGAGAGCGTTGAATGTATCGTAAGCAAGACAAAAAAAATCGGGGCAATTGCTCAATTGCCCCTTAATTACATCCTATTAACTTAAATCACGCTGGATAAATCCGTAAACGTCGGTTGGGTTCTTCCCCAAAACTATCCGACTGAAGACGATAATGTTCTACTAACTCATGCTGCATTTTGCGGACTTTGGGAGAACGGGGTAATAACTCCACAGGTTGACCTTGGGGTAACACAATTTGCTCCACTGCCAACCGCGCTTCCTCCAATGCCTCTAACTCGTCATCCCCGCCATTTTGAGTGAATAAGCGCAAATCTAAGGCTTCCGGGGTTTTTAGGTCATCTATTCCTACCACCCGGCGTAATGCCTTGGTGACTTGGGAAATGGTGCTAGACTTCACCGCATGAATGGGGATTTGTTTGGCTTTTGCCGTTTGCCGGAGTTTAGAATGGTTTTTAATCTGCGATCGCAACGCCAAAACCACATCCGCATTGCCCATTTCCTTCGTCAACACCACAGGCAAATTTAACACCTGTATCGCGTGTTCCAACTGCGATCGGCCAATCCCATAAGAATACACATACACCGGAAAATCCTCCCCATTCGGTCCGGGTACACGCATCTTCTCCGGACTCTCCTGTTGTTGCCAAGACTGAGCCAACATCCGGTCAAACTCCACCGTCTTCTCCGTCTGGGGCGTTTTCTTCCCCAACGGTAACGGCTGCATTTGGCCCGAAGCCCGCCACCCCGCAGGTTGTACCGGAGCCAGGGCCGGTGTAGTCCGCTTCCCCTGCCCATTCCCAGCAAAAGGCGTAGTCGGGGCAGTGACACGAATTTCAATCTCCCCAGACTCATTCACCGTCCGTTCTTCCGGAGAAGGCGTACCCCCCCGCAACAAGGTATCCACCGTCTCCGCCACATCAGGATAAACCACCCAACGCTGCCGTTCCAACATTTCAATGGCCATGGCAAACGTCGGCGGAGCTTTCCGTTCTAACACCGTTTTTTGGGACCCCCGACGACGGGCTTCATCATCCCCCAACGTTACCGCTTGAATCCCCCCAATGAGGTCCGATAACGTAGGATTCTTAATCAAATTCTCCATCTGCGTCCCGTGGGCCGTCCCCACCAACTGTACTCCTCGTTCCGCGATCGTTCGGGCGGCCAAGGCTTCCAACTCCGTACCAATCTCATCAATAACAATCACCTCCGGCGTATGATTTTCCACCGCCTCAATCATCACCTTATGCTGTAACTCCGGTTCAGCCACCTGCATCCGTCGCGCCCGGCCAATGGCAGGGTGAGGAATATCCCCATCTCCGGCAATTTCATTAGAGGTGTCAATAATCACCACCCGTTTCTGTAAATCATCAGCTAAAACTCGCGCAATTTCCCGTAAAGCGGTCGTTTTACCCACCCCAGGACGACCAAGCAACAACAGACTGCGCCCGGTTTCCACCAAATCTTGAATCATACCAATGGTCCCAAACACCGCCCGTCCCACACGGCAGGTTAACCCAATGATTTCGTTTTGACGGTTACGGATAGCACTAATCCGGTGTAAGGTGCGCTCAATCCCCGCCCGGTTATCGCCACTAAAATGGCCAACACGCTCCACACTATACTGCAAATCTTCCCGCGAAATGGGCGTTTCGCTTAAATATTCCGCCCCATCCGGAAACCGTGCTTCCGGTGGGCGACCCAAATCCATCACCACCTCAATCATTTTGTCATTGCGCTCATGCTGGGCAATGGCCTCTTGTAACTGGGGCGGAAAAATCTCTAGGAGTTGGGCGAGATTATCAGCAATTTCGGTTCGAGTCGTTGGCAGTTTATCTGGCACTGTTGGCGTAGGGGGGACAGAGGAAGGCTGTTCAAGTAAAAACTGTTTATTTTTGGGATTTATCATGAACCTATTAAGGTTGTCAAACAACAGTGAAATTCGCGCTTCGTGCGGGAGTTGTGGGAAGAAACGCCCCTCCTCTCAAAGGCTTGACTTTGAGTTGGGACACTAAATGACTCGCTTGGCGAACCGCTTGCCATAACAAGTCCGGATGTTCCTCTAGTAAGGGCTGAGAACGGTGGCTAGTTCGTTCTTCTAAAGCATCAAATAGGGGCTGGAGTTGCTTACGGGCATAACTGCCATAGGCAATTCCCGCCACAGTGCGAGTAGGGGCAGGACTCAGTAACCCCCGGTCTGCGAGTTTGGCGACAGTGTGTTGGTTCGTCCCGCCCGCGAGTTGTACATACCCCGGCAAGTCCGACTCTAGCACTTTGGCCGCTAAATTCACCGCCGCCCGCGTTGTTCCTTTGCCAATATCCCCACTCATAGGCCGACCATCGGTTTGCCACAGGAGAGGACAAGGTAAAGGGGAAACCACCTGCTGTAACTGGTGCAGGTAGGAGATTAAATCACCATGGTCTGGACAACTGATGGCCAACAATTTAAGCCGGGACTGCCAAGGCGCGAGGGCTTGCCATAAACGTTGAAAATCCCTATAATGGCCTGTCTGGGTGTGAATCTCGATCGCATCAATGCCCTGTTTAAAAAGCTCTGGGGCAAGAGTTTCGGGGGTCGAAACGTAAGAGCGAGTAAAAATTAGTTCACTGGGACAGACAGGCAAACAGCGGCCACATCCGTAGCAGCGTGCATCAATAACCCCATCCGCTACACCTCCCGTATCGGTAAAGGCAATAGCATCAGCCGGACAAACCGCTTCACAAGGTCGCGGACAGTCCGAGGGACATTGAGTTGGGTTAAAAGCTGCTTTCCGAAAGTGAGGGTCTTCTCCATCGTTGAGACTCACCATCAGCCAAGGTCGGGACTGTATCCCAAAGCCTCGCTTTCTTGCTTGGTCGGCCAAGCCCATGGCCACAGCAATGGCTTCTTTTGCGGCCTCCAACACTGCTAGGTCGGCAGCAATGTCGATACAGTCTGCACCTGCCAAAGAATAAGCTAAGGTCAAACTGCGTACCGTTGGCAAGTGTTGGAAACTGGCCCCGCAAATTAATTTAAACCAGTGTCCAGCGTTTAGAGATTGTAAAGGGAAAGATAGTTCACTCACCCCTCTATGCTAAAGCGATGTTTGCCAATTTGGTGCATTGACCCCAGATTTTTTTTTCGCTAACCCGCGCTCCACCCGCATCTAGTGTTTGAAGGATAGAGAGTACGCTGAATAAGTATTGGGGTTGGGATCATTGGGGATCACCTCATTTTTTCTGGGCAACTTGTCACATTATACTACAAATACTACATTTGGCCAAGAGAGTGAGAAGTGAGAAGTCAGCCCTGTCAAGGCGACTAACTCAAGATTTCTGCGTAGGTTGGGTGTAACGGAGTGAAACCCAACGTTTTTCACTGGGCGATGTTGGGTTACGCTACGCTTCACCCATCTCCCCCATCTCCCCCATCTCCCCCATCTCCCCCATCTCCTCCATCTCCCCACTCCCACCTCATAAACCACCAAATAGACCAAAATTATTAGTGAATTAGACTTTTTTAGAGGTCAAAAAAGAGGAGTCATGAAAACCAAAAAACAACATGAAAGGATTAATCCTTGAGCATTCTAGCCTCTAAAATTGATCTAAAAAATTTGCATTAACTGAGATTGATCGTTTATGCTATCTAAATATTATTGTCAAGACAAAAAATAGTAGGACATCTTCAAAATACGAGGAAGAGTCCGTCAAGGTAAGCTAACGAGATCATAATTGCTATGTCCGAACCACAATTCGACATGAAGGGGTTGCAGGTCGAGTTACTCGACGAAGATACTGGCCGCTACCCCGGTGACACCAATATTCAAAAGTGGGGCTTTGACTTGCACCCGCAAGTGTCCTTCATTTCGGCGACTCTTATCGCCATTTTCATTATCTTAACCCTGAGCTTTCAAGAACAGGCTTCAGGCGTATTCAGCAATATTCAAGCCTTCGTATCCAGCTATGGCGGCTGGTTTTTCATCCTAGTGGGCAATATTTACCTTGGGGTGATGCTCATTCTGGCCTTTGGGAAATATAGCCATATCCGTCTCGGTGGGCCAGATGCCAAACCGGAGTTTTCCACCTTTGCTTGGTTTGCCATGCTCTTGAGTGCGGGAATGGGTATCGGGCTAATGTTCTGGAGTGTGGGAGAACCTATCTTTCACATGGCCGCGCCGCCTTTTGGGGGTGAAGCTGGCACCGCAGCCGCCGCCGAAACGGCGATGAGTGTCACCTTCTTTCACTGGGGGTTTCATCCTTGGGGAATTTATGCCCTTGTAGCCCTCGCCTTAGCCTTTTTCGCCTTTAACCGCGGTTTACCCCTCACCATGCGTTCCGTTTTCTATCCCCTCTTGGGAGAACGCATTTACGACACCCCAGGGAATGTGATTGATATTCTCTCGGTTATTGCCACCCTGTTTGGGTTAGCCACTTCGTTAGGGTTAGGGGTTGGCCAAGTCGCCGCCGGACTTCACTTCCTCATTCCGGCCATTCCTGAAAGTATCCCCTTTCAAGTGGTTCTCATTGCCATTATTACGGGCTTTGCCACCATGTCTGTAGTGGCAGGGTTAGATGGGGGAGTGCGCCGTTTGAGTGAGTTTAACCTCTACATTGCAGGCGCGTTTATGGTCTTTGTGCTGTTAGTCGGGCCAACCTTATTTATTTTGGATGGGTTCGTTCAAAACCTAGGGAACTATATCGCCAATTTTCCAGTTCTTAGCTTTTGGACTGAGACTTACGAAGGAACAGAGTGGCAAAATAGTTGGACGGTCTTTTATTGGGGATGGTGGATATCTTGGTCGCCTTTTGTGGGGATGTTTATTGCCCGTGTCTCCAAAGGTCGCACCGTGCGGGAATTTATCCTTGGGGTTTTAATTATCCCCACTCTCCTCTCGTTTTTATGGTTAACCACGTTTGGCAATTCCGCCCTGTTTCTGGAATTACAAAATGTGGGTGACTTAACCGCCGCCGTCAATGAAAATGTGGCTACAGCCATGTTTTTCATGTTGAACTTACTGGCCGAAAATACCAATTTAATTCCTTCTGTGGCCAATATTGTCAGTGTGATCGGTTCAACGGTGGGGGTGTTGTTAGTTGTCACCTTCTTTGTGACTTCCTCCGACTCCGGTTCGTTGGTGGTGGACCACCTCACCTCTGGCGGAAAACTGGATTCTCCCATTCCCCAGCGTGTTTTCTGGGCTGTCATGGAAGGGGTTGTGGCAGCCGTTTTACTCTTGGGTGGGGGATTAAATGCCCTACAAACGGCAGCCATTACTACAGGTTTACCCTTTGCCGTGGTTTTACTGGTTATGTGCTTTAGTCTTCAACGTGGTTTGGCGGAAGATTTGGCTGACTTAGAAGCGGAAGAGTTACGGAGTTTAGAAGCGGAAGACGAGTATCTTGAGAAAGTCCCCGCAGATATGTCTCGTCGTTAGCCAGAAACCGAGAAGTCCCACAGCCCATTAAAAATTATGGTGTGGGATGAATCGGTGTCCTGTGTCGCTAATGGGTCGATTCGCTGAATTGTAGGAGTTTTTTATGTATCACAATATTCTCGTGCCTTTGGATGGTTCTCAACGCGCTGAGAGCGTGATTCCCTATGTGGAGAATTTAGCGCGGCACGAGCAAGCGAAGGTCATTTTTTGCCAAGCGATCGAACCTGCAACTCGTAGTGCGGTGGTGGACTTGGATGAGGAACAAGTGACCTTTAAACCCCAGAAAACCACGCAAATGAAGGAGTATTTACAAGGTTGGCAGGAGAAGTTCCAAGCCCAGGGGTTAACGGCTGAGATTCTCTTATTACGAGGGGTTGCAGTTGATGCCATTTTAGAAGCGGCTGAGTTAGTGAAAGCGGATTTAGTGGCGATGACCAGTCAAGGGAAGACGGGTTTGGCCAAAATGCTCTACGGTAGTGTGGTGTCGGGGGTGTTTAATCGCTTGCACCGTCCTTTTTTGATGGTTCGCGGGGGAACTAAGATGACGGTGACTCCCCATCAACAGATTTTAGTTCCCTTGGATGGGTTTAAGCAGTCGGAGAAAATTATTCCCTACGCGAAGGAAATTGCTCAACGGTACAATACGAAGTTACTGTTAGCGCGGGTTGTCCGAACGAGTCATAAGGCAACGACACTGGTTGATGTCAATCAAAATTTCTATGAACCGAAGGTTTCGGATACGTTGTTTTATAAGTTGAGTCAGCATCAAGAAATCGAACGGTTACAAAAGGCCAAGGATTATTTGTTGAAGTGGCAGAATAAGCTCCAACAAGAGGACGTGAAGGTAGAAGTCGATTTAATGTATGGTCGGCCTCTGGATAGTTTGATTCGTCTGGCAAACAAGAAAGAGGTGAATATGGTGGCGATGACCAGTCATGGCCAAGGCGGACTAGAACGGGTTTTCTATGGCAGTTTGACGACTGCGTTAATGCAGCATTTGTCTTGTCCGTTTTTATTCGTGCGGTCTTCGGAACAGACGAAAGAACCTGTGCGCAATATTATTTAGGGAAGTTGAGTTCAAAACCTCTCAAGGGCTTACTACAAACTTAATGTAGTAAGCCTTTACAATGGGGGGAATGGGGAAACGGGAGTAGGTCAAGTTATGACAGGACAAGAGTTGCGAGCGTTACTGTTACAAAAATGGGGGCGGTCTTACGATGTTCAACTGCGGAAGGTGAAAGGGAAGTTCTATGTGCAGGTGATGTGGAAATATTTGGAGCAGGTTTCTTTTCCTCTTACGGAGCAGGAGTATTTAGAGCATCTCAATGCGGTGGCGAGTTATGTGGTGGCTTGGGGAAGTGTGGAACAGGTCATTCGGACGATTGAACAAACGAAGGAACGACCCCGACTGGGAAAAGCGGTGAATATTCCCTTGGATTTAGGGGAATTGGAATCGGAATGGATACTAGATTCTTGATTTTGCTATGCCTTGGGTTAAAACCAAGGTTCATAGCTAAAACCTGTTAAAACGGGTTAATAGCCTTCAGCTATGCCTTGGGTTAAAACCAAGGCTAATAGCTAAAACCCGTTAAAACGGGTTAATGGACCAGTCAGAAAGCTACTATGCCTTGGGTTAAAACCAAGGCTAATAGCTAAAACCCGTTAAAACGGGTTAATGGACCAGTCAGAAAGCTACTATGCCTTGGGTTAAAACCCAAGGCTAATAGCTAAAACCTGTTAAAACGGGTTAATGGACCAGTCAGAAAGCTACTATGCCTTGGGTTAAAACCCAAGGCTAATAGCTAAAACCCGTTAAAACGGGTTAATAG
>NZ_JAQMSD010000136.1 GCF_028330525.1 Spirulina sp. CS-785/01 | reverse complement strand
GGTTTTTTGGACAGGCTCGTACTTTGTGGCTAGTTGCGGAGGGGTGACAATTGAGACATTAAAACAGTATGTCGAGAATCAAACTGCCCCCTGATTCATCCCATCGCCGGAGGCGAGGGTCTTCTCAGGGTTAAAGATAATAAAACCTGAAAACGTTGTAGCATTGACAAGGCAGGTTAAGACACGGTAATTTCTTCCGTGACTAACTTGGATCGCAGTCCATTCAGGTGCGATCGCTCATGTTGGGCGGTCATCATGACATTGAGTAAATCCGGCATTTCTTGACGACAGTTGGGACAATACCAGTAGGTGCGACCTTTTTGGGCGAACATGAGCATTCGTTGGGAACAACAAGGACAAGGAATCATGATATATACACAAATGTTATAAAAAGCAGGTATGTTATTGGGGCTTACCCCAATTTCAGTTTATGTAGAGAAGCCCAAACTGCGTGTAAAGAAAACTTACACAGTTCAGCCCAAATCCTAGCCTATTCCTGGTCGGATGAGATGTATGCCACATCTGCTACACAATTGCCATAAAATTAAATTTTTGTTTCGGAACGCCATGGTTCTACTACTGCTCTGTAGCGGACTGTGCTTGAGTTCAGTTGCCCTTGCAGCACCTACTCCTCCTTCTGTAAATTTATTGCAACATTGGCAACAAGAATTACAGCAACAGCAACAGGAGGTTCAACAAGAAAGCGATCGCTTGGCTAATATTGAAGAAGCGGCCCAACGGTATCGGTCCCGGTTGAAACACAATGTTCGTCTCATGGACTTGCAACTGGACTATTATGAAGAACAGTTACAAGTGGCCAATCGAGATTTGGGGAAACTAGAACAAGACTTAGGGAAAGAACGGAAAAGTTACGCGCCAAAACTAAAAGCGACCATTGCTCGATTACGCTTTTTACAACGTCAGTCAGTGGCCAGTCATGGATGGGGTTGGTTATTAGGAAGTAAGGATATTAACGAATTTTTTGATCGTCGGGCCCGACTGAAACGGGTGTATCAAGCAGACCGCAAACATCTCCAAGAATTACAGCGAACCGCCAATAAAATTAAAGCGCGAAAAGCCGACATTCAGCAACAAAAAGAGAATATTGCTCAGTTGCGATCGCAAATTCTCCAACAACAACAAGATATTAAAACCCAACTGGCCATTCAAGAAGACTTACTGAACCGATTAAAGACCGATCAAACCACCTTAGTTGCGGTTCAACAACAACTCGAAGCAGACTCGGAAGGATTAATGGAATTAATCCAAGATCGGGTGTCACGGAGTCCTTCTTTTATTGTAGGGGGGACAGGTCAATTTATGCGGCCTCATAATGCCCAAATTACCAGTAAATTTGGCTGGCGGAAACATCCCATTTTGGGAGGAAAACGACTACATGCGGGGATTGATTTTGGGGGAAGTTATGGGAGTCCTATTTTTGCCGCAGATAGTGGAACGGTGATTTTTGCCGGGTGGTATGGAGGATATGGCAAAACGGTGGTCATTGACCACGGTGGGGGGGTTACGACGTTATACGGTCATACCCGTAAAATTAATGTGAAGGAAGGACAACCGATTAAGCAGGGAGCTAATATTGCTGAGGTAGGTTCAACGGGTCTTTCTACGGGGCCCCATCTCCATTTTGAACTCCGTAAAGGGGGAAAACCTGTTGATCCGTTACAATATTTGGGGAATGGGTAATTGGTGATTGGTAATTGGTGATAGGAAAGATGGAGGAGATGGGGAAGATGGGGAAGAACAAACAACAAACTATTCCCAGTTCCGGAGTTCCCTGTTCCCTTGTTTACAAACAACAAACAACCAATAAAAAAATCAAATAAAAACTAAAGGCTTATTTTTTAAAGGGGCAAAGGCTTCCGCATCGAAGCGGTATAAACTGGCGGGACGGCCTGCACCTCTTGAAACTTTTATTCCCGTATCCGACAAAAACCCTAACTTTAATAAACGAGTCCGAAAATTAGAATAATCGGAGAAATTTTCCCCTAATATGGTACAATATAATTGATACACTTCATTTAAGGTAAATAAATCCGGTAATACATCAAACGCAATGGGACTATATTCTAATTTATTGCGTAAGCGTTGATAGCCATAATTGAGGATTTTATTGTGATCAAATGCCAATTGCGGGATTTTTTGCAACATAAACCATGCCGTCATTCCCCCTTGATTAAATAATAATTCTGCCTCCTCAAAGCGGACCAAGGCAAAATAACTCACCGATAAATAACGATCGCCGAAACTCTCTTTCGCTTCTCTGGGGTCTCGGCCTGGATTCCCAAAGGTGTATAATTGCTCTAAATAGAGATTTTCCACCTTAATTTTCTCGGACAAGATCCGATGGGCCGCATCTTCGAGAGACTCCCCTTCTCGGACTAATGTCCCCGGTAAACTCCAAGAATTGGCAAAAGGGTCTTGGAGTCGTTTGACTAATAACGCTAAAAGGCGATTATTGGCCGTATCAACAGAAAAAATAACATTATCCACCCCAACCTTAAATTCCGCGAGGGGATGCTTTGGGTGGGGTTGGGGTTGGGGATTATAACTCATAAAGATAGAATCTGCGCAATAGATAACTCCCAAGGGTGTAGGTTACGTTAAGACGCATATAATTGTTGTTGGTGAATGTAGTCTTCAACTAAGGGAATGACAACAGTGCGATCGCCCCGATCGCGGTATGCGGTAGAAGATACATTAGGGGCCTGAAAATCTGCGATCGCGTAATTAGCCCCCATCTCCTCTAACCCCTGTATATCCTCATGTTGCACCGAATAACCCGGTCGTGGCACAATCAACAATTGTACCTGTTTGAGTAACTCCTGCGCTTTATACCAACGGGTGACTTGGCCCGCTAAATCCGATCCTACCACCAAGACAAACTCCGTCTCCTCCCCCCAAATCACCTTCGCTTGTTCCACCGTCTCAATACTCCGAGAACTACTGAGATCACGCCGCAACAGAATATTATGATAAGGCGGTTGAATCTCCCGGATCACTAACCGCAACATCATCATACGGTGATCGAGAGACGTTTGATGGGACTTAAACGGATTATCGGAAGCCCAAACCGCCACCAGATCATAACGCTCTGCTAACCAGCGTAAAATAGCTTGGTGGCCTGCCGTTGGCGGATCAGCACTGGTCCCAAAAAGGGCGATTTTAGTTGGAGAGGGGGTATTATTCATAGCGCATTTTTTCTTGTAGTCGTTGTAAACTTGGAGAAATTTGAACCGTCACAGGACTCCCATTATCCACTTGACGGGTGTTTGGGGAAAGGGCAGCCACCGACTGGCGACTACGTTGACGCAGACTGTCTAAGGATTCCGTCTCAAAAACCCGTTTTCCTTGCTGCATCACCTGTTGTAATAAAGGCGTTTCTCCCGCTTCTGGCGCGTCTTCAGCCAGTCCGAGGCGATCATAGTCCCCATGACGAAACACTTGTTTGCGTCCCGCATAAGTCGCTTTATCACTGGATTCCTTTTTAGTAGGAATCCCGTCAATTTCCACTAACTTGTAAACCCCATTCACGGGTTGGCCAGTGACTAACTTGGTGCCAATTCCATACCCCTCAATGAGGGCCCCCGCTTGGGTGAGTTGTTGAATTTCCCATTCATCCATATCCCCACTGGCAAAAATCGTGGCTTCGGGAAGATGCGATCGCACGGCCTGAGACAACGCCACTAAATCCCCAGAATCCAGACGAACCCCCGTCACTTGAGTTTCTCCCCCCTTCACCTGGGCCGCCAACCGCTTGGCCGCGTCCAAGGTGTCGTAAGTATCAATGAGTAAAGGGGCCGTCGGAAAATAGCGAGAAAACGCCGCAAACGCCTCATCCTCCTCCCCCGATAATGCCGTAAACGCCATCACCAGAGAATGGGCCATGGTCCCTGACGGTTTCTGGCCCAACTGCAAGGCCGCCAACACATTAGAAGTCGCATCCAACCCCCCCGCTAACGCTGCTCTGGCCGCCCAGAGAGAGGCTTGGGGACTAAACGCCCGTCTTGTGCCGAATTCCAGTAATTTCACCTCCTCTCCCGCCACATCTCGAATACGAGCCGCCCTCGTAGCCACAAGACTTTGATAATTGATAACATTTAATAAATAAGTTTCCACTAACTGCGCTTGCCAAAGGGGAGCATCCACCCGCAACATCGGTTCATAGGGAAAAATTGCCGTCCCTTCCGGCACTGCCCACACATCCCCTAAAAACTCACCTGTTTCAAGGATCGACCAAAAGCGATCGGGAGCATGAGCAAAAATCCCCGTCTCTTGTAACGCTTGAATTTGCTCAGGACTAAACGAGAGATTTTCCAAATAATCCAAGACTTGTTCCAGTCCCATGGCCAGCAAATACCCAAACTGGTCCGGCAAACGACGGGTAAACAGTTCAAAGCTGGCGGGTTTATTTTCAATCCCTTCCCCGGTATAGCAAGCAGCCATCGTCAGTTGATAGAGATCAGTCAGCAAGCTGTAGTCTTGGGGGGAAAGCAGAAGTTGGCGAGCTTGACGCATAAGGAGTTTACTGTACGCTCAAAAGAAGTTATTTTAATTATAGTGATTTTCACCAAAATTCAAAGGGGTGGTTGTTGTTGGTTGTTTGTTGTTTGTGAAAAAGGGAACAGGGAACAGTAATCAGTTGTTACTCCCCATCCTCCCCATCCTCCCCATCTCCCCAACTTGGGGAAATGGGAGTTAACGTTGGCTCAATTTTTCCCCAGTGCGTAAAATTTGAGCCGCTAAAATTGCCGCCCCAAAGCCATTATCAATATTGACGACTCCAATTCCGGCGGCACAAGAGTTTAACATGGAGAGTAAGGCTGCTATTCCCCCAAAACTTGCCCCATATCCTACACTGGTGGGGACGGCAACCACGGGACAATTGACTAATCCTCCGACAACACTAGGTAATGCTCCTTCCATGCCTGCGACTACAATTAAGACATCAGCATTATCTAGCATTTGCCGATTACTTAATAATCGTTGAATGCCCGAAACCCCGACATCCCACAACCGTTGTACCGGAAACCCCATTAATTCTGCGGTGATGGCTGCTTCTTCGGCCACGGGGAGATCAGCCGTTCCTGCGGTGAGGAGGGTAATTTCTCCTTGTTGCGGTGGCCGGGGTTCAGGGGTCCCTAATGCACAAATTCTGGCCATTTCATAATACTGCACGGCGGGTAAACGGCGTTGGATTTGCTCATATATGGGGGGGGAGATGCGAGTGGCCATGATCACCCTTTGTACCCCGCGCATTCGGTCCATAATTTTAATAATTTGCTCTGGGGTTTTATCTTGTCCCCAGATGACTTCAGGAAATCCGGTGCGGGCTTGTCGATGTTGGTCAATTTTGGCAAAATGCTCTACAGGTTCGTAGGCGATCGCTTTGAGTTTTTCTTGGGCTTGAGTAGGGCTGATATACCCCGCAGCAACCGCTTCTAAGATCATTTGTAGCGTTTCCCGACCGGACATAGAAGTTAATGAAGAATGAGAGGGGTTTGAAATTGAGCGATCGCTCAATTTTTTGTTTTATTTTCAAAATAAAATTATATCATAAAATTAGAACTTTTCACAACAATTACTAGGAACAGAAAAAGGAATAATGAAAACCGAGATTTTAGATGATGCCAAGGTGCTTAACATTCTCTTTCACCCTAGACCCGAAACCAATGCGAAAGCCTTGGATAAAGAAGCGATTCCTTGGACGATTCAACTAGAGGATGAGGTACAAATTGGCGGTTGGCTGTATCCGTCTAAATCGGCGGAATATCCGGCGATTTTGTTCTTTCATGGCAATGGAGAATTAGCAGCAGATTATCATGCGTTGGCGGAGTTTTTTACCGACCGTAAAATGACCTTTTGTGTGGTGGATTATCGGGGATATGGCCGCAGTGAAGGTACACCCACCGCGAGTAATTTATTAGCCGATGCTCACCCAATTTTTAAAGCCTTCTCGCAAATTTTAGCCGAGCATGACTTGAACCCTGCAAAACGCTATGTGATGGGACGAAGTTTAGGCAGTGTTCCGGCAATTGAGTTAGCTTATCACTATGGGGAAGATTTGGATGGTTTAATTGTGGAAAGTGGCTTTGTTGATACCTATAGTTTAATTCAACGGTTAGGGGGAAGTTGTCCCGAATTTGATGATAATTTGGAGGGGTTTGGCAATGGACGGAAGTTGTTAACTTGTACGTTACCTACTTTAATTTTACATGGAGAAGAAGATACGTTAATTCCTATTACAGAAGCAGAGGAGTTATATAGTTGTTGTGCGTCTGATGATAAGTTTTTAAGACGTATTCCTCAAGCGGGACATAATACGGTGATGGTAGTGGGGATGGCCGAAGGTGAACCGATCTATTTTGATACCCTGCAACGGTTTATTTTTCAACATGAGCAATTCCGAGAGGAGACAGAGTTATATTTTGAAGGGGAATAATTTAGTTCAATTGTTAAAAAAAATCTCTCCTCGCGGTGAGGAGAGAGCCTATTTTCTTGGGCAAAATGGGGATTAAAAAAGCGAATTAACAGTAGTTTTTGTAAACCCCATCGAGGAGTAAATTGAAGGCTTTAGCTGCTTTTTCGGTAGCAGCGATCGCATCTTGTTGTTGCTCCTCAGTTTCGCAGAGTTGAGTTAACGCTTCGCGGGTTTGCTGACTGTGAATTTCGTCGGCTTTTTCGTGAACCGTAAAGAAAGCGAGAGCTTCCTCTGCATCAATGTTATAATATTCTTTGAGTCCCTCAATTTTAGTGGTGGAAACTTCAGGAATTTGCGACTCATAAGCATAGAGCGCAGCTAACCCAACCGCCGGGTTTTCATCCCGCGCTAAAGTTTTCAGGGTTTCCACAGATTCCTTGGTTTCTTCAAGGGTTTCCCGGTTTAAAACCGCTTCCCGATCTACCCCTAAACCTTCCGCAAAGCGTAACCATAATTCCGGGTGGTTAGAACTTCCCCATTCTTCTTCCATGAGGTTTTCTAACAACATCTGACGAATTTTCAAGTTATCACAAGCGGCGTGAGTGGCACTCACATAGGTGGGGAAATTGTGAACTTGTAAATAATATTCTTGGGCATACTCCTGCAACATTGGGAGCGTGAGTTTCCCTTCATTCCAGAGTTGGTAGAAAGGGTGCTTGAGTAAATGATGCTGATCGATCATGGCATCAATCTGAGTCAGAAAATCTTGTCCAGTGAGTTTAGCGTCTGTTGCTACCATTTGCAGTGAGTTCCTATTATTTGGTTGTCTTGGCTCAATTTATCACGATTTTCTGCCAAATGACGTTAAATTCGCAATTTTTCTTTAAGAAAACTGGGGTTGAGGTATTATCGCAGATTTTATCCCCTCAGTCTGTACAGCAGGTTACGCAGGGAGCAATTCGTTGTTTTGCCTGTCTTGAGGAGAGTATAGGCCAATACGGTGCGGCCCAGGTAGCTGACCATTTTCCCGATTTTTATAAAATTAATAATCGCTCTACCTCGGTTCATTTGAGGGCCTTAGATGACTTTCAATTGCTTGTTGCTCCTCTTGAGCAAGTTGTTGAGCTTGCTGATAAATGCGATCAGGTAAATTGAGAGTAATAGGAGTGGTCATAAAACCGTTTACTGATTACTGATTACTGATTACTGTACCATCTCCACCTGAAACACCTCCGCAAAAGCAGTAATCACCTGCTGACGTACAGTTTCCAAGGACACCTCCCCCACAAACTGCTGTAAACTGCCCACAGGTTTATCGGTAATCCCGCAGGGAACAATGCACTCAAACCCGCTTAAATCGGGACAGACATTAAACGCAAACCCGTGCATGGTAATCCATCGCTTCACTTTAATGCCAATGGCCGCCACCTTATATCCTTCCACCCAAACCCCCGTTAACCCCTCAATGCGAGTCCCCTGTAACCCATATTCTGCCAAAACACAAATGATCACCTCCTCCAACTGTCGCAAATACCAATGTAAATCTTGCCGATAGTGACGTAAATCCAGAATCGGATATCCCACCAGTTGACCTGGACAATGATACGTCACCTCTCCC
Organism: Spirulina sp. CS-785/01; assembly: GCF_028330525.1. Lineage (GTDB taxonomy): Bacteria > Cyanobacteriota > Cyanobacteriia > Cyanobacteriales > Spirulinaceae > JAQMSD01. Next base: position 7,861 of record NZ_JAQMSD010000136.1, on the reverse strand, counting down.
CCTCGTTCCGTGCGGTGTAACTCGTAGGGTTGGGTTTCTGGGTCAAACTTGAGATGCTCTGGGGTGCTACCTGTCCCTAGGGTGTAAACCGGGGGATGTTCGAGGAGAAGCAGTACATCTTCCAAGGTCGGATCGTGCAATTTGGAAGTAAGAAGCGATCGCTGCTTTTCCCAAGCGGTTAAGTATGGGACAAGTCCCATGACCTGAATCCAGCAGCGATGCTTTCGTTTCTCCATTTTCCAGTGCGAAAATCTATCGTAATTTAAAGGGGTTGTCAAGGCCATTTTTGAGCAATGATCCGGGAAAGACGCTATTAATGGGGGATTAACCGATTACGAGTTAAAAATAAAAATCAGTTGCACAGTCCAATCTTTGGTATTCTGGCGCACAATCTGAATCTGTTTCAAAAACTCCCGAAAATAGAACCGTCGTTCCGCTTCTGATAAGTCAAACCAAAATTGTGGAAGGGAAACCGTTTGCGCGATCGCGCCTAAATTTTCCGGAGGCAGTTGGCTGAGTTTCTCTTGCAATTGAGCCATTTCCGTCTGTAACTGGTATTGTCTCAGATCGGCGGTAGTTGCGTCGAGAATGCCCTGTTGGTGTAAATCCGCCACTTGTTGACAAATCACCTGTTTCTCGCCAATTTGAGCCATTATTCCCCCTCTCACTGCCCCTAAATCCGTTCCGGGTTGTTGGGAGACGGCCTGGGGTAACGTTTGGCAAATAGTATAAACGGTGCGGTTGAGTAACGTCTCATAGGGAATCCCCTTACATTTAGGACGGTTGGGACAACTCACGGGACGCACATAGCAATAGTCCTTCCCCTTCCCCCGTGAAGTGGTCCGGGTAATCCTCATAGAGGAGTCACAGTGCTGACACACCACCAACCCCGTGAGAGAATGAGAGGCACTGGCCGTCCTGGGGGGTAAACGGCGATTTCTCCGCAACAAACGGTCAATTTGGGCCGCTTCTTCCCTTGTCAGGATGGGGATATGGGTATTGGCAATCACTTCGCCATTTTGATATTGTAAGTCACCCCGATAGACCACATTGGTTAACCACCGTTGGCCCGTAGTGACGGAGATTTTTTTGCCGTATTTTTTCTCCAAATAACCCACGGCCTCCCGCAGGGACCCAAAGAGAAGATAGCGTTCAAAAAAGGCTTTGACAAGGGGGGCTGTACTCCGGTCTAAAATATAGCGTTCTTTGCCCCTACGATAGCCATAGGGAGCTTTTCCGGGGGGTGGGAGACGTTTGATACGGTTTTTAGCATGACCGCGACGTAAGCGACGACGACGTTGTTCTCGTTGAATTTCGCTGAGGAGTTGTAAAAAGGTGGGGTGTGAGGAGGTGTAGGATTGTTCGGTGGTAATAATTTCAATGTCTTTCCCTTCCAAGTGGCTGAGGTGTTGACTCACCTGTTCGAGGGTTTCTCCTAATTCTTCTAACCGTCGTAGGAGGAGGTAGTCGGGGGGAGTATCTTCGCAGGTTTGTAGGAGGGTGTGGAGTTGGGTGCGGTTGCCTAAGTCCCGAAACACGCGATCGCACTCCACCCCCCAAATTCCCGCATCGGGAGGCGATTCTAATAAGGGATCGCTATATAAATAGGCAAAGATCATTTTTTTGGGTAATGGGTAATAGGTAATAGGTGATAGGTAATAGGAGAAAACACCTAATTGTTTATTGCTTATTTTTCATGGCCTATTGTTCATTGCTTATTGCTTATTGTTCATTGACTTCTATAATATTGCCATCGGGGTCTTTTACAAATAATGCAGCACGACCGGAAGAACTCATTTGAAAAGGGATATTGTGTTCAGTTAATCGCCGCTTTAACGGAGCTAAATCTTGAATCTGTAACGCTAAATGAGCATTTCTGCCCCATTTTTCCTCATTATAGGTCTTTGGCTCCACCGCTTCATTGACCATTAAATGAATTTGATAGTCTCCCACTTGATACCATTCCCCCGGAAAATTTAAGTTTCTTTCCGCTTGATTCAGTTCTAAAATCCCTTCATAAAAAGACTTAGCTTGGTTGAGGTCTGAAACTAAAATTGCTGTATGTAATCCTTGGGTAATTTCCATGATTATTTTAAGTTATCTACAGAATGAATACATGAATAGAAACTAAATTTTTAGCCTTGGGTTCAAACCCAAGGCTAAACAGGTCAAAGAATACCATCAGAGACAACTTCTTGAATCACTTCCCCTGACTCTAATTTTAAAACAGAGTCGCCATACCCATCTTTAGCCCATACCTGCACCGACTGCACTTGGAAATATAACACCCGGTTATTACTGGTAATCACCGGAACATCCGCCTCAGTGCCAGGAGAGGGTAAAATGCTGATCAGGTGGTCGCTTTGCTTACGGAATTGAATGGTTTGTGTGCCGATATCCCCGCGACTCACTTGACGGATGGTGTCTAACTGTAACCGCTTCGCGTAACCCTGCTGCGTCACAATCAGCACCTCCTGCTGAGGGTTTACCGTAGCACACCCCACAATCCTTTCATTCACCCGCACTCGTGTGGCTTGATTTCCTTGGGCCGTGCGTCCCATAATCGGCATTTGTTGGTCATCGACGGGGAAACGGACGATGCGGCCCGCAGAGGTGGCAATTAACACTTGTTCTTTCTCTGTAGCCCAGCCAATATACTGCAAGGCATCCTCAGCTTTAATTTTAATTAACTGGGCCCCTCGATTGGTTAACCCTTCTAATTCTGACCCGGCAAGGCGTTTAATCCGCCCTTTTTCGGTCATTAAGACGAGGAAATGCTTGTTTAGGTCTTTTGGGACAAAAAAGTGTTTTAACGTGCCTTCTCGCTTATTCTGGACGCTACTGGGGAGGAGTTGTATTAGGGGTGTAGTCCGTCCCCCAGAGGAGGGGATGTCGGCGACGGTGATGGGGTAGGCTTTACCGCTTTCGGTGATGGTGATCAGTTGGGAACGTTGTGAAATGGGTTGGCGGAAAATGACGATATCTTCCGGTTTTTTGGCGGGTTTGACTTTGGGGGGGGGAGAATGCCAACAAATGGCCCCTTTGCGGTTAATTTCAACAACCGCATCTTTAGGGATGGGGGTTTGCAGGTCGAGATCAAGGACGGGGGAGGGGGTGGAACTGCCTTTTTTGCTGGTTTTGGGCGGTTCGATTTCTTTCAGGGGCCGAATGCGGGTGCGTCGTTGGTCGCTAAATTTCCGTTTGAGACTGCGGAGGTCTTTTTTCAGGGTTTTTAAGAGTTCCTTGCGATCGCGCAATAATAATTCCAGTTGCGCGATCTGCTCCTGTAATTCCTGCTGTTCCGTTTCCAGTTTTTGCCGTTCCAACCCCGTCAACCGACGTAGAGGCATGGCTAAAATAGAATCGGCCTGAGAGTCACTAATCCCCAAACGCTCCTGTAAAGTTCCCTTCGCGGTCGTCCCATCCGGTGCATTCCGTAAAATATCAATCACCTCATCTAACTGATTCAAGGCCGCCAAAAGCCCTTCCACCAAATGAATCCGCCGTTGAGCTTGCTCTAACTCATCCGTATAACGACGGGTGAGGGTTTCCTCTCTAAATCGCAGAAACTCCTCTAAAATCTCCCGTAAACTCAACTGACAGGGTTTATTATTCACCAGCGTCAGTAAAATCACCCCAAAGTTTTGCTGGAGGGGGGTTTGCTTGTAGAGTTGTCGCAGCAATTCTTGGGGTTTACCGTCCCGTTTTAATTCAATCACCACTCGCATTCCGTCGCGATCGCTCTCATCCCGAATATCCCCAATCCCATCAACTTTCCCTTGGTTCACCAAATCCGCCACTTTTTCAATCCAAGCGGCCTTATTCACCTGAAAGGGTAACTCCGTAATCACAATCACGGGTTTAGTCCTGCGACGTTTCCCCGTCCGTATCTGCTCAATGCGCGTCACCCCCCGCACCGGAATAATTCCCCGGCCCGTGCGATAAGCATCCTCAATCCCTTTCGTATCCACAATTTCCCCCCCCGTCGGGAAATCCGGCCCCGGAATTAATTTCCAGAGTTTCTCATCACTTAAATTCGGTTTATCAATCAGCGCAATTAACCCATCCACCAACTCCCCCAAATTGTGCGGCGGAATATTGGTAGCCATCCCCACCGCAATCCCAGAACACCCATTCAGCAAGAGATTCGGCAACTGTGCAGGCAGTACAACAGGTTCTTGTTGGGAATTATCAAAATTACTGGTGAAATCAATCACCGCATCGCTAATTTCCCCTAACATGGATTGTTGAGCAATGGGGGCCAAGCGGGTTTCCGTGTAGCGCATGGCCGCTGGGGGGTCATTATCCACCGAGCCAAAATTGCCATGACCCGCTAACAAAGGATAACGGGAAGAAAACACCTGCACCATCCGCACCAGAGCATCATACACCGCCTGATCCCCATGGGGGTGGTATTTCCCCAACACATCCCCCACCACACGAGCGCATTTCCGAAAAGGACGGTCTGGCGTGAGTCCGAGTTCGTGCATAGCATAGAGAATGCGACGGTGGACAGGTTTAAGGCCATCTCGCACATCAGGTAAAGCACGCCCAACAATCACGCTCATGGCATATTCTAAATATGACCGTTCCATTTCCGTATGGAGGGCAGTGGGAATAATTTGTGCAGTCCCGATGAGGTCAAGCTGTTTGGCCATGAGTTTTGCGTTTCCTTGATAATTTCTTACAGCGAAGGGTGATGACGGATTACCCTAGTAATGGGAATATTACAGATAGAAGGATTGTTGACGCGAATTTCGAGTAATTTGCATCTCCTAGATTGGACTGAGTGAAGCACCTATGACAACCGTTTTGATTGTAGAAGACGATCCCATTAATCTCCGGGTTTTTTCTAAAATTTTGAAGAAACGTGGGGGTCTAGAGGTGCGTGGCACCGAGGACGTGGAAGAAGTCATGCAGGCTGCCCAAGGCCGAGAGGTAGATATTATTTTAATGGATGTCTCTCTGGCCCATAGCGTTTATCAGGGGAAAGCAGTCGATGGGATTAAAATTACCCAAATGCTGAAAGCAGACCCCCAAACGGCCTCTTTACCCATTGTCCTCGTCACTGCCCACGCTATGGAAGGCGACCGAGAAAATTTCCTCAAGCAAAGTGGGGCCGATGGCTATATTTCTAAACCTATCGTGGATCACCAACAGTTTGTTGATGACATTCGCCAATATCTTCCCACGGCGGAGGAGTGAGCGAAAAAGGGCGGACAAAGCATCGGGGAGCGTGACGTTCGCTCCCGATTTTTGCCTTGGGCCTGTGGTCTCTCCCAGATAGAATTTTTGTACTATAATTCGCCTTTCTTTGGCAAGTAATCTTCCCTGAGAGGGAATTGGCCGAGAGAGGGGGGCGACTGAATTTACCGACTGACAATGGCTTGCATTTGGGGGGTACTGAGAAACGTCCGCGTATCTTCGAGCAGTTTCTCTCCCCAGAGGTTTTTGCGGAGAAATTCAATTTCCCCATAACTAGGATCAAGATTTAGGGCTGCTTCTCCCATGGCCAAGCCTTTTTCGGTGTCCCCTTGGGTATAAAGGGCCACAGCAATGGCCAATTTGGGTTCTGCCGCATCTGGGTCGATATCGAGAGCCGTTTCCCAGTCTTCCACCGCCCCGGTAATGTCCCCTTGTTCGTATTTTACGAGTCCCACGTTATTGATGGCGGGCCAAAATTCGGCATCTTGGGCAAAAGCCATTTGGTAGGAGGCAATTGCATCTCTATATTGACCCAACATCAAATGGGTATTTCCCAGATCAAACAACGCCTCCACCGAATTCGGCTCAAGTTCCAAGCCTTTCTCCAAATGCTGTAACGCCAACTCATACTGTTCAGTTTGGAAATAAGCAGACCCCAAAGTAAAGCGAATCCCCGCTTCTTCCGGGGCCAACTCCAACGCCCGTTGTAACACCTCCAGGCCCTGATCAAACTCCTGCTGCTGAATATACAAACTGCCCAACACAAACCAAGACTGAAACACATTCGGAGCTAACTGCGTCGCTAACTTAGCCCGAGGTAACGCTTGGTCATATTGTTCAAAGCGCACTAACTGCACAGCATCTTGTACAAGAGCAATGCCATTTTCTTCTAACTCTTGGACTTCAACCTGTAAGGTATAAGGTAACAGGGCTTGTCCCGCCGCAGGTAACGCCACCTGCAAAGACCCAGCAATTGCCAAAATTGAAAACAACCAGTTACGATTCGGCACAGTACAGCCTCAACTTCTCATCATCTACCATTTATACATATTGTCACACTTGGCATGATCGATCAGCTTTGTTATGACCCTTCTTAACCTGTCCCCAATCACGAAGAACCCTCTCCCTTGGATTATTGGCCTAGTTGGCGGTGGCATTGTTGTCCTCGGTGTCACCACCTACACCGTCGTCATGGGAGACGCAACTCGCTTTGACTTAGACGAATATACGGTCCCTGCCACCGAACAAACCCTCCGTCTCGAAGTGGAGGCCAGTGGCACTGTTATCCCCATTGAAAACGTCAACCTCAGCCCCACCCAAGCGGGAATTGTCCAACGTCTCCTCGTTGAACAGGGAATGCGCGTTGAAGAAGGGCAACCCATTGCTGTGATGGATAATGAAATTATTCAGGCCCAAGGAGCGCAAGCGGAAGCCAACTTACAACAGGCCGCCGCCTCTCTCCAAGAGCAACAAGTCCGCATTACCCAACAAGTGAACCAGGCCCGGGCCCGGGTGGCCGCTGCCCAAGCGCGAGTGCAAGAGGCCCAAGCGAGAATTCCCACCGAAGTCCGACAAGCGGAAGCGCAAATTATGGCCGCCCAAGAGCGTGTCAAACGGGCAGAGGCCCGCCTTCAACGCTACGAAGCCCCGGTTCAAGAGGGGGCTATTTCTTTGAATAATGTGGATGATGTGGCCTTGGAATACCGCCAAGCCGCCGCCCAACTGGCCGAAGCGCAACTGGCCCGACAACGGGCAGTGTCCACGGCCCAACCGGAAATTACGGAATTACAAGCCAGTTTGGCTGAAGCGGAAGCCGCCCGCCAAGAAGCGGAACGCAGCGCCCAAGCGGAAATTGCCCAACTACAAGCGGCGGCTAAACAAGCTCAGGCGCAGTTAAAGGAGGTGCAAGTGCGGTTTGAGGATAGTCTCATTACTGCCCCGTTTGATGGCATTATCACGCAAAAATACGCCACTCAGGGCGCGTTTGTGGCCCCTAGTACCTCTGCCTCGGTGACGGCCTCGGCTACTTCAACGTCTATTGTGGCTATTGCCAGGGGGTTGGAGGTGTTGGCCCGGGTGCCAGAAGTGGATATTCCCAACGTGCGACCTCGGCAACCTGTGGAAATTCGCGCTGATGCTTACCCAAACCAGGTTTTTCGGGGGGCGGTGCGTTTGGTCGCCCCAGAGGCGGTTGTGGAGCAGAATGTGACTTCTTTTGAGGTGCGTATCGCTCTCGCGCCGGAGGTGGAGGCGTTACTGTCTGGGATGAATGTGGATGTGACGTTTTTAGGACAACAGTTGGGGCAAGCGTTAACTATTCCTACGGTGGCGGTGGTGACGCAAGATGGAGACCAGGGGGTTTATGTTCTCAATGCCAATAATGAACCGGAGTTTAAGGAGGTGACATTGGGACAAACGGTGGATGATCAAACTCAGGTTATTGCGGGACTTTCTCCTGGGGAACGGGTGTTTATTGATTTACCGGAAGGGAGTGATGTAGAAAATAATAATGAATAGTTATATACCTTGGGTTAAAACCCAAGGCTAATAGCTCAAACCCGTTAAAACGGGTTGATAGATGGACTTTCTCCCGTTTGAGGGGTTTTGCCAACGGAGTGTTAGCTCCCTTTATATACCTTGGGTTATATACCTTGGG
>NZ_JAQMSD010000135.1 GCF_028330525.1 Spirulina sp. CS-785/01 | reverse complement strand
GGTAGATTTTGTGCAGGTAGATTTTGTGCAGGTAGATTTTGTGCAGGTAGATTTTGTGCAGGTAGATTTTGTGCAGGTAGATTTTGTGCGTTGCGGAAAAAACTTATGCGGAGAGTAACTCCTGTTCTGTCCCTGGGGAAAGTGGTTCGGTTAAATAGACTTGGAACAGCATTCGTAAGCCTAACTTTTCAAACCAAGGTACACCCCAACCCATCTTCATTTTCAACATGAAATACCGTTCAAATGCTGCTTTGACCCAAACCACCCAACGGCCCTGAACCGCGTAAGCGTTGCGTCGTTTTCCGGTTGCGGGGTCCGGGACAACGGGAATGGCGACATAGGCAATGCCTGTATCGCCAAATTCCGCAAAACATAGGGCTTCTAAGGTAGGTTTACACCGTTTCTTAAATGCCCCTAATTCATGGGCAATATTATGGGCTACGGCAATGCCCATAGCTTCGGTCATTTCCCCACTTTTCGGCAGGCCAATGGGGACTTGGGTTTTGTCCGGTTGTTTTAATTTCACGCTTACCCCTAACGCATACACCGACTCATATTTGGGATGTCTGTAGGTGCTGGTGACGGGGATAAATCCGGTTTCATCGGTTAATCCTGGCACGTTTTGCAGGAAGTTAGACCCCCGGAATTTGGGCAAGATCATGGAATAACCGAAGGGGAACTGTTGACCGTCTGCCAGGGTGATGGTTTCAGAATCGATCGCGCTAATTTCTGCATTGTCGATCACCTGAACGCCCCGTTTTTTCATGAGGTTAACGGTCAGTTTTTCGGCATTTTTGACCCCACCAACCCCTAAATGACCGGGATAGGGTTCAGGGGTAATATAGGTAATAGAAACTTGGTCTCGAACCCCTCGACGACGCATTTCCCAATCGGCCATTAAGGCAAATTCATAGGCCGGCCCAAAACAACCAGCCCCTGGCATTGCCCCGACAACTAAGGGGTTTTGGGGGTTTTCGAGGTATTTTAACCATTCTTCACGGGCATGGAGGGCATGATCTGGGGTACAGACGGATTGGGTGTATCCGGTGTCTGGCCCGAGTCCAGGCAGGAGGTCAAAGGCGAGGGAAGCCCCGGTGGCTAGGGCGATATAATCATAGTCCATGGTTTGCCCCCCAACACTGATGGTTTGTTGGTTGGGGTCGATGTGTGTCACTCGACCATGTATCCAGTCGATCCCCCGTTCTCGCAACAAGGGTTCGATCTCAAGCTGCATTTCTTCTAAGGGGTTGAGGTCTAAGGCGACTCGAATTAACCCCGGAATAAAGGTGAATTGTTCATGTTCCGAGATTAAGGTGACTCGATGTTCCTTGGGCAGCAGATGTCTGATTTCGTAAGCGGTGGGGAGTCCACCCAGTCCACCCCCAACGACAATAACGTTAGCCATATTTGATTTAAAATAATTTAACTATCTAGTTATATAATAATAGCAAATCGTAAAGATTTGTCAATCTTGTGATTTTTGGGAATTCGGGACTGGGGGATGAGAACGGGAAAGGGTGAGAAAGATATAATTTTATTAGAGAGTGTTTATTGTTTGGTTGGGAGTGTATGCCACACACGATTGTTACGGAAACTTGTGAAGGGGTTGCCGATTGTGTTCAAGCCTGTCCGGTGGCTTGTATTCATCCGGGGCCGGGTAAGAATCAGAAAGGGTTAGATTGGTATTGGATTCATTTTGAGACTTGTATTGATTGCGGGATTTGTTTGGAGGTCTGTCCTGTGGAAGGGGCGATTGTGCCGGATGAACGACCCGAATTGCAGAATACGCCGCAATAGTTGAGGTTATGGCTGATTTAGACTGGCAGCAAGTCCTGGAGAAATTTCAGGAGGTTTGGGGGTATAGGGAGTTTAGACCCCCCCAAGGGGAAGTGATTCATAGTTTGCTGTCGGGGGAAGATGCGTTGATTGTGTTGCCGACGGGTGGGGGGAAGTCGATTTGTTTTCAACTTCCGGCTTTGTTGCAAGGGGGGTTAACGGTGGTGGTGTCTCCTCTGGTGGCGTTGATGGAAAATCAGGTACAGGAGTTGCGCGATCGCAATTTACCAGCGGCCTCTCTCCATAGTGAACTGCCGCGACGGACGAAACAACAGGTTTTGCGCACGTTAAAACGTCTCCGGTTGTTGTATCTTTCCCCGGAAACGCTACTCAATCCCCAGGTGTGGGAGGTGTTAGCGTCTCCGAGTTTACCCATTCAGGGGATGATTCTTGATGAGGCCCATTGTTTGGTGCAGTGGGGGGAAACGTTTCGGCCTGCCTATCGCCGTTTGGGGGCGGTGCGTCCGGCGTTACAAGCCCAGAAAGGACAGGGGAAATTGGCGATCGCAGCTTTTACGGCCACGGCCAACCCCACGGCCCAAAATACCCTCACCCATGTCTTACAACTGCAAAACCCCCATCAGTATTGTGTCAGTCCCTATCGCAACAATCTCCATCTCTCGGTAAAGCGAGTGTGGACTCCTAGGGGCCGCCGACAAAAAACGTTGAATTTTATTCGTCAACAGGGACGCAAAGCGGGATTAGTTTATATTCGGACTCGTCAGGAAGCGGAGGAGTTGGCGGAATGGTTCCAGGGGAAAGGGTATCAAACCGCCGCTTATCATGGGGGGTTAAGTCCTCAACGGAGACGAGGGTTAGAACATCAATGGTTAAAAGGTCAGTTACAATTTGTGGTTTGTACTTCGGCCTTTGGGATGGGGATTAATAAACCCAATGTCCGTTGGGTGATTCACTTTCAACCCCCTTTGCTGCTGTCGGAATATGTGCAGGAAGTGGGCCGAGGGGGGAGAGATGGGAAACCCGCTTTTGCGTTAACGTTGGTGAGTGAGAAGACGGGGTTATTTAATCCAGTCGATCAACAGCGCGATCGCTATTTTCGCCAACAACAAGACCAGAAATTCCAAAAAGCTGCCCAATTAACCCCCCAACTCCCTCCCCAAGGCAATATTAGAAAACTGGTACAAGAAATCCCCCAAAGTTCTGTCACTCTCTCCCTGTTACACAGTGCCGGGTTATTAGAGTATCCTGATCCCTTCCACTATCGCCAAAAACCCGGTGATACGCGACTGGCCCTCCGTCGCTTACGTCAACAACAGGAGAAATATTATCAACAAATGCAGCAATTTTTGGCGACTTCTAGCTGTCGTTGGCAGTATTTATTACAGGCGTTTGGTTTTCAGGAAGAAGCAAAGGGGTTTCGATGTGGCCATTGCGATCGCTGTTCCTCTAGGGTTTGACAAAGTTTCCAATATCTATGTCAACAGAAGCTAGGGTTTATCTTAAACCCTAGCTTCAACTTGGCAAGAGGACAAAGAGTATTTAGCGCGAGACAACTTCCGTGCGTCCTTGCTGCCGTTGCACGTATTCTTCTAAGTTTCGTAACTTTTCTTGAGCATCCGTGTTGTTGGGGTTTAGTTCTAACACTTTCTCAAAAGACGCGATCGCTTCCTCGTATCGCTCCAACGTCGCTAAGACTAGCCCCCGATTATACCAAGTGGCTTCATTCGCGTCACGTGCGATCACTTCATCATAAGCAGCGATCGCTTCTTCATACTGTTCCAATTGAAACAACATATTGCCCACCTTAAACCATGCGTTCGCTAATTCCGGGTCGAGGTCAGTGGCTTGCCGATAGGACATCAGTGCATCGGAGTAGCGGTCTAATTTTTCTAAAACCACCCCCTGATTATACCAAGCCCAAACTGGATCGAGTTAGAAGGGGTAAGTGAAGGTTCAGGAGTTAAAACTGCGATCACAGGAGTCGCAGAACAAAGCGTCGCAAAAACGGTGGCAATAGTAGCGTAACCCAAAGGGAGTTGTTTCATCGAATCTACCTCAATTCCTTTCACTCCCTTCTATCTCTGAGTCAGAGAGACTTATGCAGGATTTTAAGGCAGAGGGCAGAGGGCAGAAGGGGAAATGAAAAAGAACCTTGGATTAAAAATCCAAGGCTAAGAGCAAAAACCCGTTAAAACGGGTTAAGAAACTTGATTTTAGCCTGCTTGAACAGGCTTTAGCTATAAGCCTTGGGTTTGAAACCCAAGGCTTCAAAAGGCTTCCCTAAGCGGGAGACAAAGTACGACGCTTCATCACCATCTGATAGACTTCAATGCGATCGCCCTCTTGCCAGTCATTAAAGCGCGTTGAACCAATCCCGCACTCATAACCCGCACTGACTTCTCGCACACCTTCCTTCATCCGCTTCAGAGAATCCATAATGCCATCAAACACAACCTCGCCATTGCGAATGACCCGCATCCGACGATTCCGAACTACCTTACCGGATAGCACATAACACCCGGCAACCGAACCGCGGCCCACAGGGAACACAGCACGAACTTCCACAGTCCCCAACTGTTCCTCCACTTCTTCCGGTTCGAGCAATCCTTCCATCGCCCCACGGATTTCCTCCAAGAGATTGTAGATAATATTGTATTCCCGAATATCTACCCCCTCTCGGTCCGCCAGACTCGCTGATCCCGGTGCCAAATTAGTATTAAAGCCAATAATGACCGCACCACTAGCAGCCGCCAGATCAACATCCGTTTCCGTCACCTCACCAGGAGCCGCCAACAGCACCCGAATCTGTACCTCATTTTGCGGCAACTGATTCAGCGCACCTAAAATTGCCTCCACAGACCCCTGAACATCGGCTTTTAACACCAAATTCAGTTCTTTTAACTCCCCTTCCTGAGCTTGAGCCGAAATACTACTCAAACTCACTCGACGAGTCATAGCCTGCTGTAAACGATTTTCCCGTTGTTCGGCAGCATTTTTCTCCGATTGAATCCGCGCTTCTCGTTCCGTGGCATAGACAAGAAACTCATCCCCCGCCGAAGGCACATTATTCAGTCCTAACACCTCAACAGCAAACGAGGGACTAGCGTTCTCAACCCGGTTGCCCCGGTCATCGATCATCGCCCGGATTTTCCCGTAAGTCGCCCCCGTGACAATATTTTCGCCCACATGGAGCGTCCCATTTTGCACCAACAAGGTGGCCACTGGCCCCCGTGACTTATCTAAATTAGCCTCAATCACCGTACCTCGTGCCGGACGATTGGGATTCGCCGAAAGTTCTTCTAACTCAGCCACCAAGAGAATCATCTCTAACAGATTATCCAGATTATCCCCTTTAATGGCACTCACCGGGGCCATAATCGTCTCACCGCCCCATTCTTCCGGCACTAAGCCATGTTCGGTCAATTCCTGCTTAATGCGGTCTGGTTCGGCTTCCGGTTTATCCACCTTATTAATTGCCACAATTAACGGCACTTCAGCAGCTTTGGCGTGACTAATGGCCTCAATGGTTTGGGGTTGTACCCCATCATCTGCTGCCACCACCAAGATGGCAATATCCGTCACTTTCGTCCCTCGGGCTCGCATGGCCGTGAACGCTTCGTGACCTGGCGTATCCAAGAACACCACCTGCTGTATCTCGCCATTGTGTTCCACATCGACGTGATAGGCCCCAATATGCTGGGTAATGCCACCAGCTTCCCCTTGTGCCACTTTGGTCTTGCGAATGGAGTCCAACAGGGTGGTTTTCCCGTGGTCTACGTGACCCATAATGGTGACAACAGGCGGACGGTTTTGTAAGTTCTCCAAATCCTGCACATCGAGCATTTCCGTTTTCGCCGCCGCCGATTTCGCTTCAGGCGTTTCTACGGTAATGCCCAGTTCTTCAACGACCATTTTCGCCGTTTCTAAGTCCAGGGTTTGGGTGATATTCACCGCAATGCCTTTGGAGAACAACTGCTTAATAATATCCGTTTCGGACAGATTAATTAAGTCTGCTAACTCCCGAATATTGTAATTTCCGGTGAGCGTGACTTTTTCCGGTGGAGTCTGGGAGACTTGACGTTCCCGACTTTCCCGAGGCGGTTCAGGGGTCCGGTCTTTTTGTTGGGGTTGCGGTGCTTTTTTCGGCTTACTACTGCTGGTGGGTTTAGCTTTTGGCTGCGATTGATTGGGTTTCGGAGGACGGGCCGTCGAAAGACTCACCGCAGTGGGTGCGATGTCTTCTCCTTCTAAGGCTAAGTCCAACTCATCCTCATCTTCAATGATCAGAGGTTTCCGTTTTTTCGCGGCTTTACCACTCTTACCAGACTTACCGCCCTTGCCTGTGGTTTCCTCATCGTCGTCTTCCCACTCTTTCCGTTTCCGACTGGGCCGTTTGAGTTTCGGTTGAGGCCGTTCTGGGGGTTCGAGGAGGGTTGGTTCGTTATCTTCCTCTTCTTGGGGTTTGCCCTCCTCGTCGCTATCCAGCCCAGATTTGACCACTTCCACCACTTGCGGTTTGCGGGGTGGATTGGGCTTTTGTAATTTGGGTTTGGCGGGCGATTTGGTTTTTTTCCCGTCTTTTTTCCCCTCTTTTTTCCCCTCTTTGGATTTTTTGGGGGTGGCCAGTTGTGGGGCTTCTGCTGGGGTTTTTTCCTCCTTGTCTTGTTCCTCTTTATCTTGGAGGCGACTGGGAGAGGTGGTTTTTTTCGGCTTTTTCACCTTCAAGTCAGAAGCCGATTTTTTCGCGTCTGGTTTCTTGGGTTCAGGTTTTTTCGCGTCCGGTTTTTTCGGTTCGGGTTTGGCCGCCAAGGCGGGTTTCGCTGGAGCTTTAGGACGCGGAGGTGGGCTTTTCAGTTCAGGTCTGGAAGCCGACTCTGACTGAGAGGAGGAGGCAGCAGAGGTTTCGGTTGGCCTGGAAGGTTGCTCCGATTTGGCTACCGTGGGGTTTGCTCCCTCTGGGGGTTGAGGTTTGGGCGGTTCCGGTTTGGCGGGTTTGCTGGGCGAGGCTTCCTCGGTGGGGCGACTCGCAGGGTGCTTGAGGGAGGTGTCTCCAATCTGACTGCTTTGCTCTTTGGCCACAGGACGTTTCGGGGGAGGAGTTAAGGTGTTGGCTTGCTCCTCGTCGACACCACCGACAAGGGTGGTGTCTCCGTCGCCATTTTTGGAACTACTTTTGAAAATCCCACGAATTTGGGGTTTGCGGGGTTGATTCCGCCCCGCTTTCCCCCCATTGGCGTTCGCGTTTTTGCCTTTGGGAGGGGTGGGTTTGGGTTTTTCGAGTTCGGGTTGATAGCTCTGGGCCGCCGAACGAATCTGCGCAACCTGTTCCTCTGTAATTGTGCTACTGTGACTCTTAACAGCGATATCAAGCTGATTACATAAGTTTAAGATGTCTCGGTTTTCTAAGTTGAGTTCTTTTGAGAGTTCGTAAATTCTAATTTTTCCGTTGTTCATCCACTAAGCCCCGTGTAAGTTGACTAATCGTAAGTGTAAGTGTGAGTGTGAGTGTGAGTGTGAGTGTGTAAGTTGTCAGTTTTTGACTGGTTGGTGTGAATCCTAAGATTCGGAATGGTAGGCCATTCGGTGGGAATGGCGATTAGTTTGGGTTGGGTTTTAGGTTGGTTTTAAGAAGACGTTGACTCTGTAATTGGGTTTATAAATATGCTTTTATGGTGAATGTAAAGCGTTTTGTGGGTTCTGGTGTGTCGGTGGGTAAGACTTGGGTGAGCAATAACAAGGTTGTATAGATAATGCTGACATAAATTGAGTAAACGTGACTTTAGGGGTTGCTTGATGGTTAAGGGGTTGGTATTGAGACCAAGGTTTTGGTTGTTTTTAGTCGGTGTCTTGGGTGGGTGTTTGGGTTGAAGATGATTGAGTGTTGATGGTTTGGGAGTTGGGAGGGGGGGAGTCTGTTAGACGTTGCCAGAGCGTTTGATAGAGGGTGTCTGGAACGGGTGCTTTGAGCGATCGCGCAATACGATTCTTTTTTTGAGCGAGTTTCAAGCAATCTGCCTGGGGGCAGAGATAAGCAGAACGTCCCATCCCCTGATCTAATTGTACCGTTCGTGATGGATGGACTCTAACAATTCGCCAAAATGAGCTTTTAGGGGCGACTTGCCGACAAGCCAAACAGCGTCTTAAATTGGGCTTCATGGGCAATTGGGGTCTGTCCTCGCTTCCATCAGGGTGGATTTTACTAGCTCAGGGGTGAGAGTATGCCGTTCCTAGGAGAGGGACGGCCATGGAGTTTCCCTATACTCTTATCTTCCCTGTTTTTAGTGGTTTTTCAACCTATCCAGAGTTTTAATTTGGGGGATCACAGCTTTAGGTGAATGCTTCCTCGCTTTCTAGGTCGTCACTTTCTTCGCTTTCGCTGTCCGTTTGTTCAGCTTTATAGCGATTGGTTTCTTTGATGTCAATTTTCCAACCTGTGAGTTTGGCGGCTAGGCGCACGTTTTGTCCTTCTTTACCAATGGCTAAACTTAATTGGTTCTCCGGAACTAAGACTAACGCTTGTCGCTCCTCGGTATCAACTAGCAAAACTTGATCTACGTTGGCCGGACTCAAGGCGTTGGCGATGTAGGTAGCGGGATCAGGGGACCAGCGAATGGCATCAATTTTTTCCCCGCGCAGTTCGTTGACAACGGCCTGAATCCGTGATCCTCTGGCCCCAATGCAGGCCCCGACGGGATCAACGTCTCTTTCGAGGGTATCTACGGCGATTTTAGTACGGGGACCGACTTGGCGCGAGGGGGGGTTGGCTTCTCGCGCTACGGCGACGATACGCACCACTTCATCCTCGATTTCGGGGACTTCGGTGGCGAATAAATCCACGACTAATCCGGCTGCACTCCGGGAGACGATCAGTTGGGGCCCCCGATGTACCCCTTCTCGGACTTTTTTCAAGAGGACTTTAAAGGTGGCGTTGGCGCGGTAGTTGTCGTTGGGGAGTTGTTCCCGTTTGGGGAGTTCGGCTTCTACGTCGGGCTGGCCTACACCACTGTTAACGGCCATGATGATCGATTGCCGTTCAAAGCGCAGGACTTTGGCTTGTAAGACTGAACCTTCAAAGTCTTTAAATTCGTCTTGGATGAGTTTGCGCTGTTGGTCCCGGAGTTTTTGCAGGAGGACTTGTTTGGTTTGGATGGCGGCCATGCGACCAAATTCTTTTTGTTCGGGGGTGACATCGAGAACGACGGAATCCCCGACTTGGGCTTCTTCGGTGACTTCTTGGACTTCTTTGAGGGCGATATGGTGATCGGTGTTGTCGATTTCTTCGACGATGGTTTTGGTGGAGAGGACGCGAAAGCCTTCTTCTTCGGGATCGAGTTCGACTTCAAAGTTTTCAAAGTAGTCTTCGCTGAAGGCTTGTTTGTTTTCCATTTGCTGGGAGCGTCGATACCGTTCATAGCCTTTTAATAAGGCTTCCCGTAGGGCTTCTCGCACGGCGGATTCCGGTAAGCGATGTTGGGCGCTAATCTCGGTAATCATCTGTTTTAAGCCTGGTAAATTCACCAAGGACATAATGTTTCCTCCTGAAACTGAAATCATTAATTTTTGATTTTTTAAATGGCTGTTCCCGACTTAGGGGCTAAGTGAGGGGGGATAGCACAAGGGGGTTATTCTTGATCGCTGAGTTGGACTTTGGCGACTTGTTGACGGGGAATGGCGATCGCACGGCCTTTTTGATTCAAATACAAACTCTCCTCATCTCGACCTTGTAATCGCCCCGTCCATGATTTTTTGCCTTTGAAGGGAGCGTAGGTTTTCACAAGGACGGCAAATCCCTTAAACGCTACAAAGTCCCGATCAGTGATTAGCTGTCGAGAAATCCCCGGACTGGAAACCTCTAGCACGTAAGCATTGGGAATTAACTCCGTTGCGTCGAGTTGTTCTTCGAGAGATCGACTCATCCGTTCACAGTCATCTAAACTGGTATCTGTGTCCGGGTTACGAATATCAACCCGCAGGATGGGCGGACGTTTACCCGTTTGATACACTGCTCCGACCATTTCGAGTCCGAGTTGTTCCGCTATGGGGGTTGCAAGTTCGAGAATTTTGGGAATTAGAGGATGAGTCATTACGATTCTCTACAAAAAAAGCCCAACAAAAAAAGCGGGGTTTACCCACTTCCCAAAGACACTTCATTTGACATCTCTACGCTGACCTAAGCGTAGATTCCGAGGTTAACCTGTGGTTTGGTTAACCTGTAGTTGGCTTCACCTAGAGTTGGCTTTACCACAGCAAAGGGTATTGATTCCCTTTGGCTGTCAGCCCGCGAACAGACTGTTTCGACAACTTTTGGGGGGTTGTCTGTCTCTTATGATAATCTAGCCCGTCTTCTTCTGACAAGGGACAGGTTTGCCCAATTCCATCCTACCGACTCCCGCCCCCCAACCGATTGTCCTTTCACTAATCATCAACTACTTGGGTCACTTTCTTTTGCCGTAAAGCACGGGTTTGATCCATTAACTCTTCCATATCTTCTTGGGAGAGACGCTGAACGTAATTGATTTTTACTTCTTCAATTAAGGCAATTAACAGATATTCTAAACGATCTAAACTTTCTTTGCCTTGCATTTCTGAGCGAACACTATTCGTTAAGGTTTCGGCAAGTTGTTCGATCAATTCATCAAATTTTGGGTCTTCTTTAATCAGTTGTTGGATTTGAGTATAAACAATCTGATACAGTTGATGAATTGTTCGTTTTGTCATGTCATTTTTGAACTGCTCCATCCCCGGTACTTGCCGAATGCCTTGGTAGGCGGGCAATTCATCAATGGTTTTAGTTACGGTATATTGTAATAAAATTTCGATATCTTGTTGGGAGGCTGGTAAAACTTGATTGACAATTAAATTCACCACTAAACGGCTAATTTCCGCCACTTCGTTGGTGTCATTTAAATCCACATAGGGATTCATATTTTGTTCGGATAGGAAATTGGTCAGTTCTCCTTGACGAATCGACGACTGAACTTGATTCAAAACCCCCACCACAACCACTTCCGTTAAGTCTTCAGCAATGGTAGCCACAAACCCTTGACTCGCTTGGCGTTTAATGGCTTGTAAATCTACCAATTTGGCTTGATCTAAACGGATCATAACGGGTAAAATTCTTGCCAACCGGATGGAGCGCAGCCAGTAGGGAACGGGAAAAAAGAGTAAAATATCGTACCATCGCCACAACATGGCATCAAACCAACTAACCCCTTTACGACGGCGGCTAATAAACCAACTTCGTGCTAAAAATTCTAATAAAAATAAAGCAGCAAAGGGAAAGTCTAATAAACCAAAATTATCAACGGGTTTACCATTTTCGCCGATGGGGCGAAAGTAGTTAGTAGCCATTAACGGACGAACTTTTTGTTTAAAAAAATCTAGTTGTTCAGGGGCGTTATTTTGGCTTAAATAGGCTTGAGTCCAGAAAATATTAAAGGCTGTTTTTGCGGACTCATCTGCTTCTGGTATCTGATCTCGCATGATATTTTTAATCTGCTCCAATGTCCCGGTTTTATTGGCAACTTGGAACGGGTTAGTATCAATCATGTCTTCACTCATCTCCCGTAAGTCGGCTAAAATGGTTTCTACTTGGGGAGAGTCTAACCGATATTCAACGAGGGTTTGTTCTAGGTCTTTAACTCGTTCTAAATATGCTGATGTATCCCGGTGGGGTTCAATGCCTTTTACCCAGTCATACCAGTTGGTAACAGGTAAACTTTGGATCACAAAGGGTTCTTCGGGAAAGGTATATTCAAGAATCGGTAAGTTAATTGAGAACAAATGCACTCTGCCTTGTAACCAAAAGTCTCGCAGGGGAATATAGGTATAGTCAAAGACGACTAAAATATAGTTGGCTGTGGCGAGAACTGCCATAATGCGCTCAAAAATAAGACTCGCCCGCTTTTGGTTTTTAGGGGATTTAATGGCTTGAGGCAATCGTTTCGAGAGCGTCATAGGGCATACGAGACAAGAAGGAAATAATGAAAATTAGGGGGGTAGGGTTAAAGCTCTTACTACGAACTGGTAGGGCTAAAGCCCTTACTACGAACTGTACGAACTGTAGGGCTAAAGCCCTTACTACGAACAGCTAACAGGGTTACGTTACCACTGTTGGGGACTCTATTGCTAGAGCTATAGAAAGTTTTTCAAGATAATGGGTAGGTTAGGAGACTTCTAGGGCATATTTTTTCAGTTCACCCAGAGACACCACTTCGAGAGTTCTGGCGTGAGTAGCTTCTAGAATGACGGGAGGCGCAACCCCGGCTTCGAGTGCTTCTTGCCACCGAGAGGCACAAAGACACCAGCGATCGCCCGGTTTTAACCCCGGAAAGTTAAACCCAGGAATGGGGGTGCTGAGGTCATTTCCGCGCTGTTGGGTAAACTCTAAAAATTCTTCGGTCATTTGCGCACAAATGACGTGCAACCCAAAATCCTGTCCTCCGGTATGACACAATCCATCTCGATAAAATCCTGTCATCGGAGAATTACAGCAGAGTTTTAAATCGCTACCGAGTACGTTTTTTGAATCTGTCATTGTTTTTGGGTTTGTTGTTTGTTGTTTGTGCTTGGTTCTTTGTTGTTGGTTTTTGGTAAATAAGGGAACAGTAATCAATTATCCATTCTCGATTCTTCATTACCAATCAACTATCAACTAAAATATTCCCATCCTGTGCCAACATAGCCAAATTGGAATAACTCTGGATGGACAATTTCAGCCAACATTTCTAAAGAGTCCACCAATCTAGGCCCGGGACGATTAAAATACGCATTGCCATCGGTGACATAAACTTGTTGTTTTTGTACCGCTTTCAGGTCAGACCATCCGGGGTTTTGGGTTAATACCATAGATTCTTTCATGGTGCGTTCTAGGTCAAACCCACAAGGCATAATCACGATAATATCGGGGTCTGCTTGTTTTAAATCTTCCCATTGAATAACCGGGGAATGTTTGCCGACTTCCGCAAAGAGGGGTTTTCCTCCGGCTAACCCAATTAGTTCTGGAATCCAATTTCCTGCTCCCATGAGGGGATCGGTCCATTCTAAGGCTGCAACAGTGGGCCGTTGTTGGGGTTCTAAAACTTGGGTGGTTTGCTGACAGAGGGCTACTCGGCCTTGGAGTTGGGCTAAGGTGCTAGAGAAGGGGACTTCAAGGATTTTCGCTACTCGTTCTAAGTCATCCCAGACTTCTTCTAAGTTATTGGGTTGGAGGGAAATAATCTGGGGTTGGAGGTGGGTGAGTTGCGAAATGGCGTTTTCAACGTCTCCCACACTGACGGCACAAACATCACATTGATCTTGGGTCAAGATGTGCGTGGGTTGCAGTTGTTGCAGGAGGTCGGTTTTCACTTGATAAATACTGAGGGCGTTTTCGACCAGTTGTTGGACATCGGTATTAATGGCCGCACTGGGTTTTTCGCTGTTCAGTCTGGCTTCGGTACAAGCGGGGAGTTGTCGGACTTGGGGGGGGTAGTCGCATTCGTGCGATCGCCCAACTAATTGATTAGTTAATCCCAAGGCTGCTACTAATTCTGTAGCCCCCGGTAATAAAGAAATAATTCGTAACTCTTGAGGAGAAGTCATAAAATTGAGCGTTTTAGCGATTCTGCTGTTGATATCGTAACCAAATCCTTGAGAGTTGACAGTTCATCGCGGGAGATGGGTTCTTAGTTACTTTTATATCTATCTATATTGCCTCGTGGCCAAAAAAAAGGGCATGGCTACCACCATACCCTTTTGTTTGATCGGGTTAACCCGAAATGGGCAAGTTGTCCAGATGACGAAACAGTCGGTTCGTCTTACTTAACGCTAACTTTCGCGCCAGCTTCTTCAAGCTGTTTCTTGGCGGCTTCTGCGTCTTCTTTGGCAATGCCTTCTTTGAGGGATTTAGGCGTAGATTCAACCACTTCTTTGGCTTCTTTCAAGCCTAAGCCAGTGATGGAACGGACCACTTTGAGGATGGCGATTTTCTTGTCGCCAGGTACTTCGTCGAGAATTACGTCGAATTCGGTTTTCTCTTCTTCTTGTTCTGCGTCGGCGGGGGCTGCACCCGGCATTGCGCCAGGGGCCATCATCATCCCACCTGCCGGAGCAGCCGCACTCACGCCGAAGGTTTCTTCGATGGCAGAAACCAGTTCAGAGGCTTCGAGGAGGGTTAAACCTTTTAACTTTTCGAGAATTTCGTCAGTTGCAGCAGACATTGGTAAACTCCTTAGTAATGATTAACTTGCTTTGTGCTGTATGAGTGATCCGTTGGCGGCGGATCGGTTGGGAGGGGATTTAACTGTCCCCTTCTTCTTTTTTCTTCTCGGCTAACGCGCCGAAAACACGCCCAAAGGATGCGGGAATTTCGTTGATTCCACGGCCCACACCAGAGGGAACTTCTTTGATGCCCACGGCCACTTTGGTGGGAAGGGAGTTGATTGCCCCGGCAATTTTGGCCATGAGTTCTTCTTTGGAGGGTAAGTCCGCGATCGCTTTGACTTCTTCTTCATTCAAAGCGCGGCCTTGCATCACCCCGCCTCGGAACTCCGTTTTTTTCTTTTCTTTTTTGAAGTCCTGATAGGCGCGGATGGCCCCACCAATATCGTCTTTCGCCAGTAAGAAGGCATTAGGACCCGTTAAAAACTGGGTCATCGGTTGCCAGTCTTCGTTTTCTTCTACGGCGATGCGCATTAAGGTGTTTTTTGTCACCTTACAGACGCTGCCTTTTTCTCGCAGGCGATCGCGCAAATCGCTAATTTCAGCGACGGATAATCCTTTATAGTCGATGACGACGGCGAGTTGGGATTCACTTAAAGCGGTTTTGAGGTCTTCAATCACCGCCCCTTTATTTTCCCAAGTTCTTCCCATGCTTGCTTTCACCTCCTTTGATTTGGGAGTTGCTGGTGTTCCAACAACAAACCCCGACTTTTGTGCCGGGGTTAGACGCGCTGTTCCTTGTTGACGCACTCAGGCATCTGGGGGGAATCCAGCGATCGCACTAACCTCGGCAGGCAATTAAGCCCATCGCACCTGCTGTCTTTGGTTAAAGCATGGTTGACGATTTAGTTGTGGGGAGTTGGTGTTGAGTTCTGGTTAACCTCTAAAGGAATTACGCAGCATCTGTTAATTTTAACTCACGAAGGCCACTTATATCCACCTGAATTGATGGACCCATAGAAGCCGACACAAAAATACTGCGCCAGTAGCGACCTTTCGCCCCAGAAGGACGATTACGATCAATCGTCTCCTGTAAGGCTTTCAGATTAGCCAACAGGTCTTCTGCGGAAAACGAGGCTTTCCCGAACATCACGTGAACAATCCCGGTGCGATCGGCCCGGAATTCCTGTTTCCCGGCTTTAAATTCTGCAATGGCGGCGGGTAAATCCGTAGTTACAGTTCCCGCTTTGGGAGACGGCATCAAGCCCCGTGGACCGAGTAAACGCCCCAGTTTAGCCACCTTGGCCATCATATCCGGAGTCGCAATCACGAGGTCGAAATCCATCATCCCTTTTTGGATTTCTTCAATTAATTCTTCTGAACCGACAATATCCGCCCCAGCTTCACTGGCCGTATTGACTTGTTCCCCGCGAGTAATCACCGCCACCCGTACACTTTGACCCGTTCCTTTGGGGAAAGACACGGTAGTCCGCAATTGTTGGTCCGTATATTTCGGGTCAATCCCTAAGCGAATATGGGCTTCGGCGGTTTCTTCAAATTTCGCAGTCGCCGTTTCTTTCAGCAGTTGTAAAGCCTCTAGGGGGTCATAAGGCCGTTCTTCAACTTTTTCTCGGGCAGCTTGTAAGCGGCGTGAAATGGTTTTGGGCATAATTTTCTCCTTGGGTGAATAACGAAGCGGTTCGCCTCTCCCCATCTTTGAGCAATTCTTGTAATGAACAACAGGTTTTGGGAGACTCCCGCCTTAGTCGGAAATGGTCACTCCCATATTTTTCGCCGTTCCAGCGACAATTTTCATGGCCGCCTCAATATCATTGGCGTTGAGGTCAGGCATTTTAATTTCTGCAATTTTTTGCAGTTGTTCACGGGTAATTGACCCTACGGTTTGCACGTTGGGTTCACCCGCCCCTTTTTCAATTCCGGCTTCTTTTTTGATCAAAACCGAAGCGGGAGGGGTTTTCAGGGTAAAGGTAAAACTCCGGTCTTCATACACCGAAATTTCTACTGGAATAACCATCCCGGCTTGGTCGGCGGTTTTGGCATTGTATTCTTTACAGAATGCCATAATATTGACACCATGTTGCCCCAACGCCGGACCGACAGGCGGGGTGGCGGCGGCTTTACCCGCCGGCAGTGCCAATTTAACGAGTGCTACAACTTTTTTTGCCATTAGTTTTCTGTGCTAGTTTTGTTTTTCGACCTGATTGAATTCAAGTTCTACAGGGGTATCCCGTCCAAAAATGGAGAGGAGGGCTTTCAGTTTGCTCCGTTCTGGGCTAACTTCAATCACTTCTCCTTCAAAATCTTTAAACGGCCCTGACAAAACTACTATTTTATCACCAACGGCCATGTCAATTTTGACAACTGGCTCTTGGTCTTGGGTCTGTCTAAAGATTCGTTCTACTTCGGCGGGACTGAGGGGCATCGGTTTCACGTGACCTCGGTTTCTTCCGTAGGGACTGGGTTTTTCTGACCCGACGAAGTTGATCACGTTGGGGGTGTTTTTCACCGCTTGCCATGATTCGTCGTCGAGGTGCATTTGCACTAGGACATAACCCGGAAAGACTTTTTCTTCACTATGGGCGCGAGAACCGTCTTTCTTGACTTTGATGGTTGGGGTATAAGGAATTTGGATTTGTAGGATGCGGTCTGCTACGTCGAGGGTGCGGATGCGTTGTTCTAGGTTGTCTTTGACGCGCTTTTCACATCCGGAGGCCACTTGGACGGCATACCACCGCGCACGGCTTGGGGCCGGACGGGAATCCATTTCTTCTTCTTCTTGTTCTTGATAATTGTCGAGTTCTGGGTCTGTAAAACTCATCAAAAACAACGGCAGATAACCCCATTCTCAGCAAGTTGGTGAATGGGGAGGATGCCGTTCCTCCATATAAGGGTTTACACGGGTATCCCATGGCATGGGATAGGGACTAATTTTGGCGAGTGGACAATGGGCCGCTTAATGCTGTCACCTTTCACCTGAGAAGGTGATGGGGGTTTTGCTCCCTTGCTTACGGATAGGAGTCCGCTAGGGGAAAGGGTGAGTTAAAAGACTTGTCCACTGATCCAAATAAAGAGTTTATCGACAAAGGAGATGGTGGTGGCGACGACAATCACCATTAAAATAACCGCAGCCGATTCGCTGATGAGTTGTTGGCGAGACGGCCAAACTACTTTGGATAATTCTTCTTTAGATTCGAGTAAAAAGGTTTTTAACCACGCGAGTCCTTGGGTTTCTGGTTCGCTGTTTGCTTTGCTGGTTTTGTTGTTACCTTTGGCTTTTTTGGAGTTTGCTCCACTGGTGTCTTGCTTGGTGACGTTCTTTTTGGCCACGTTTTCCTCCTCAAGTTTAAGCTGTATGGGTCAGGGGTGACGGGTTAGAAGATTCTACATTGTTTATCTTGACAGTCCCACGAAGAGAATTCCTGGGATTCTCAAGCAGTCCCGCATTGGACTCGTCATCTGCGATGCCGCTTTTCCCGATCTAGTTTAGCGAATCCTCTTTTGGGCTGGTTTGAGTGTCTAGGACGGGGTTGAGCAGTCGGCTCAACCCCTCTGACGCTAGACTCAATCCGCTCAATTTCATTCACTAGACTCCATCTATAGGAATTTATAGGAGGGGATTTCATCGCTTTGATAGATTAACTGATCTTTAAAGGGATCAGGGAAAGGGGAGACAAAATCGTCCGTTGATACAACGTGACGGCTTTTAACCCAATTCAATCTGAGTTCAGCTTGAATATTGAGTCTTAGACTCATGTTTCAGACTCGATTCAACTCAGATACTTTTGAGAATGGTTAACGCGCCCTGGAGGACTTGAACCCCCGACATCAGGTTTTGGAGACCTGCGTTCTACCAACTGAACTAAGAGCGCATAAGAGCTTGAAGGTAAGAGAGTAACTCTTGCTTTTGCTTTTGTTGCTAATTACTCATCTTAACATCAAATTAGCTCTTTGTTAATCTAGTTTAACGCAAAGGGGGGTACAAAGGCAGCAAGACGCAGCTAAAATGGCATTTTTTTTGCTCAATCTAGCAAATTTACCCTTCCAGACTACGGTCAAAGCGTTGTTTAATGCGGGTGGCTTTACCGACGCGATCGCGCAGATAATATAATTTCGCCCGTCTGACTTTACCCCGTCTGATAATTTTTATATTAGCAACTCTGGGAGAGTGCAGCAAAAAGACCCGTTCTACTCCAACCCCTTGGAAAATTCGACGGACAGTAATAGTCTCGTTAAGACCGCCATTGCGCTTGGCAATAACCGTCCCTTCGTAGGGCTGAACCCGTTCTTTTCCGCCTTCTTGAATTCTAATGCCGACGCGAATTAAGTCGCCAACGTGAATGGTGGGAACTTTGTCTTTGAGGTGTTCTGCCTCAATCGACCGGATAATTTCTTCTGCCTTCATGGTCGTCTTTGCTCAAAAACTCACAGTCTTCTATATTACCTCGATTTTCTGGATTTTGTAACCCCCTTTTCAAGGTAGAAGGTTTTTTAAGGCAGAAGGGTTTTTAAGGCAGAGGGCAGAGGGCAGAGGGCAGAAGTTTTTTTAAGGCAGAGGGCAGAGGGCAGAAGGGTTTTTAAGGCAGGAGGAAGCAAGAAACCGGGTTTCTTAGGGAAATGGGGGGGAAACTCCGGGTTGGGGAGAGAAATCCGGTTTCTCACGCTCTAGAGCAAACTCGCCTAAAATAGCAAAATATCCCGTTAATTAAAGTTAAGTTATAGCTCATGAGTGAATCGTCGCCCGTCACCCCTGCGACTCCCAACGAACTCCAAAAAACCGTCACCCAATTGGGACTGCACACCATTCAACGTCACCTTTTTCTCTGTGCAGACCAAACTAAACCCAAATGCTGTTCAAAAAAAGACGGCATTGCCACATGGGATTATTTAAAAAAAAGATTGAAAGACCTGGGACTCGACCAACCCAGTGCAGAACATCCGGTTTCGGTCTTTCGCACCAAAGCCAACTGCTTGCGTGTTTGTACAGAAGGACCCATCCTCCTCGTGTATCCTGATGGGGTCTGGTATCGCCGAGTCACGCCTACGGTGGTGGAACAGATTATCCAAGACCACCTTATCAATAATAGAATTGTAGAAGACTATGTTTTTTGTACCCATTCACTCTCCGTAGATTCTCAGACGCTTAATTCTGAAGAAACTCGCAAAACATCAGAGAGTGGTGAATAATACAAGATAGAGTAGAGTTTTGAGTAAGCAGCGTAATTCCCAATTCGCGGGAGCGAGTATCAGGCAATGAAAGAAACCCCTCAAACTGACAGCAAAAAACTTCTCTTGGTCGATGACGATCCCAACCTGATCTTACTCGTCAAAGATTACCTAGAATTTCGAGGCTATGAAGTGTTAGCCGCAGAAAATGGTCGAGAAGCGTTGGAACTCCTTGAGCAACATACCCCCGACATGATTATCTGCGATGTGATGATGCCCGAAATGGATGGTTATGCTTTTATTGAACGAGTGAGAGAAAAACCGCAAACCAGTTGGATTCCGTTTTTATTTTTGTCGGCCAAAGGGCAGAGTCAAGACCGGGTGAAAGGGTTGAGTAAAGGGGCTGATGTCTATATGGTCAAGCCTTTTGAACCTGAAGAGTTAGTGGCCCAAGTAGAGTCTTCTCTGCAACAGGCCAAGCGTCTGATGACTAGGAGTCAAGGGACAGAGACGGAAAGCACTCTGCACGTTCCCGAAGGGGTAGAACTCACCCCTACGGAGTTAAAGGTGGTGCAGTTGGTGGCCCAAGGGATGAAAAATCAGAATATTGCGGTACAACTCAATGTCAGTCAACGGACGATTGAGAGTCATGTGTCAAATATGCTCACAAAAACCCAACTCAAGAATCGCACGGAGTTGGCAAGGTGGGCGATTGAGAGTCGGAAGGCGTAATTGGGTGATGGATAATGGGTAATGAATAATGGGTAATTTATCAATCCTTGTTGTTCCCCATCTCCCCCATCTCCCCCATCTTCCCCATCTTCCCCATCTTCCCCATCTTCCCCATC
>NZ_JAQMSD010000134.1 GCF_028330525.1 Spirulina sp. CS-785/01 | reverse complement strand
GGGGACAGTCTGGGTTCACTGGATGGGGGGAATAGGTCATGGTTTGCTGAAAATTCTCTGGTCTTCAAAATAATAATGATTATCATAACCATTTTTATGTAATTATGATAATCATTATCAAAATTTGTCGTTTAGCCAACGCGAGGAAAGTAGTGTTTGAGGCGGATCACTTCTCGAACCACGTCCAGCAACTTCTTTGGTGGTGGGGGGCAGTCATAGGGACAAACAAATCCGTATAAAATGCTGATAAGAGGATTATACGGAAATTTTCCGTATAACACCCTCTATAGGGATGTTATACTGATAAAATATTAATAGAATCCGCACGGGGATGATTAGATGGAAAAAATCCGTCTAATCTATAGTTAGACGGCTGAGCAGCTTAGTTGAGTACCCTTTAAGAATCGACTCCCGACATGGAATCACCCATACATTACTAAGCTTTGTCAATGCCCAATCCATAGAAAAGTGAACATATTGATATAATTAGGCAGAAGTATGGTAAAAACCGCATGTACCAAGTAGCTCTAGCTCCGCAAGTCAAGCTAGCTCCACAAGTCAAAACTGAAATAGACCGTCTTGCTCAAGCCAGACAAGTTGATGCTCGGCTTTTGGAGGAGTTTGCCTATTTTGTGCTTGAGACTTCTGTACAAACTTCAAAAAAGAAAGCTCAGGCTCTCAAGATTAGCGAGCTAAAGCAGGCAATCTATGAATATTTCAACGTAAAGAATACGCTAGATTTGAGAAAATCTGGTGCATTCCAGATGGCTACTGATGGTATGGAAAAGTTGGATTTTCGTATAAAACAGACTTGGGAAAAATTGTATAGAAAATTTATAGGTATTCTTCCAAATGAAAGGGATCAAGAAGGATATGGTTGCATTAACGGAATTGATATATTTAAGTATTTTAAGCCTTGGCAAGTCTTTGGGCTAGATCCTAAAGTTGCTACAAAAGATGATATTAAGGCTGCCTATTATCAATTATCAAAAATTTACCATCCGGATAATCTGGAGAGTGGAGATAGAGAAATCTTTGAGCAAATAGAAATTATGTATAAGAGTATTATTGCTGGTTTTTGATTATGTCTTTTAATAGAAGGGTTTTCTATATTGAAGAAATTAGCCTAGCTGAAGCCTTAGGAATAGAGCACAGAGAGCTTGACGAAATAGTTGATTTTCTTCAGAAGGAAACAGATGAAGATATCCGAATCACAGAATCACTGCATTTTGTGGTTCAGGGTTATATAAATAGGCAGCAGTATCCGATCAGGATTTTTTCGCGCGAAGGTGCTTTAGCAGTTGCCAATTATTTAGATTTGCAAGGTAAAACGACAAAATTTTCTATAAAAAGAGTAGTTGAACTACTTGAAAAATATCGCATCATCAGAATTGATGGGAAAGTTCGCAGAGCAATTTACAGGCATAGTTCTTCCTTAGTTTTAAGAAATGAGCGTCATTGGCTTAGCCGGGAAGATGTGGCGCGTATATTTGCTACAAGTACATCAAGACTCGATAAAGCATTCCAAGATATTCAAAGATCAGATTCTCCAATGCGGATAAATGAAGATTTTGGGGATTTTGATTATGCAAGTTTCTTTTCCCTATCTGGTCTAGCAAAATTGAGTACGGAATTATCATTGAGACTTCGGTCTAAAGAACGACGAGATTACTGCAAAAGGGTTAAAGAAGTAGCTCCACCAGTTGTAAAGATTCTCGCTCTTAGTCCATCCCCATCGCAGCAAGACATTGATAGAGCTGTTCGTTATGCGAAGAATAGAGATGAATTTTGTCAAATCACTGGCGTTACTCGTGATAAATATGAGAACAGGTTGATTAAGTTGGTTGGTCATCATTTATATGATAAAAATACATATCGTTTTCTTGCTGATCAACCAGACAATATTCTTACCATTGCAGAATATGTGAGCGAAGATTTTCATCAGTGGAATGGAGGAAATGATAAAACTTGTACAATAGATGACTTTATTGAGTATGTTGAACAGAAGTACTCGCAAAAGCATGAGGTGATTTTAATGTTGCACAACCGAAGGAGAATATTGATGCTTAAACTGACACAACTTCAACGTAGGTTACCTGAAGGTCAGCAGTAAGGTTCTCAACTTTAAAAGCCGTCTAACACTACGTTGGTGCGGACGGAATAGAGGTTATTGGTGAGAGTTAAAGGTTATCTGCCGCCGCTGCATTTTGCCGTTAGCCAGCGTTGCTTTGGAGATCGCCGCCACCACACTGAATGGCAAAGCGCTCTTGTTTCTGCTTCATTCACTTTGGTACCTCCTCGATAGTCGGTTTGGTCATGCCGATTTAATGGGAATCTGGAGACGTTCCGCGATCGGGAATAATCTCAATTAATCCCGTCTGAAATGCCTTATCGTAGGTGATAACGGGCATTTTTTCGAGTTCTGCTTGTGCCATAATCATGCGATCGAAAGGATCTCGATGAGCGATCGGCAAACTACCTGCTCTGAGGGCATGGGCTGAGGTAATGCCAAGTTCAAGGCATTTTGCTTGAATTAATATCTGCGAATATCGTTCGACAATGGGTTGGCCTTCGGGCAGTTTGCCGATGCGGTATTTTGTGGCAATTTCCCAAGCAGAAGCACTGCTAACAAAAATCTGATGCGTTGAGTCACGAATGATGTCTCGGCAAGTTGTATCGAGTCGAGAATCGTCGAACAGCCACCACAAGAAAACATGAGTATCGAGAAGATATTTTATTCCCATCGCTGGAGTTCTTCTTCGGGTAGGGGGTCAAAAAAAGTATCGCTAAGTTTTCCGGTTAAAAGTCCGGGGGTGCGGGGTTGAGGGGATTCTCGACTTAATCCCAAGCGAAAGTAGTAAATCAGATCGTAAATTTCTGCGAGTTTGTCTTCGGGAATTGCTTGGAGTTCTTGCAGGATTTTATCAATTAGCATGGGTTTACTTAGGGTTTATTTTATATTACTGCCGACACGGGCGAGAGATGCAATTGCTTTTCGGTTTATTTATGAAGCCTCCCCCACCTGAAGCACGCGAGGTGGGGGTGTCGTAATGCTAACCTGGAACTGCGGTCGTCCACAGGTCACATAGACAAGCCCAGCTTCTAGGCGAACGTCCAGAACGTTTGCTGGAACATTCCTCACGGTCATTTCTGCGCGTGAGCTTAAGGATTCCTCTGGCAGCGATATTCTGCGCCCCATTCAGGTCTGCCGAATAGCGCTTGCCAGAGCTAAATTTTGCCAGTGTATAGTTCTTGGGGTCACGTTTTACTTCCCCAGAACCGTCATAGGCTAATTTGGATGTGTACGCCGCAATCACCTCCACCACTTTGCCCCCAACCTCACGCCACTTCATCTCTGTGAAGTCTCGAATCATTGCCTTGAGCCACCCGTGGAACCGTTGCCGGAGGTGAGAGCGCTTCCGCCCACCCTTAGCTTTCCAGCCCTTGAGATTCTCAAAAACAATGGCATCAGCATTGAATGCTTGGGCAATCTGCACTTCGGCGCTTTGAGACGATGTGACCAATCTGTTGGTTGATATTGCGACACTTTCGATAGGTATTGGAGCAAAACCCCTTGTGGAGTTTCCCGCCCTTACCCATCGTCTTACTGGCTCTGGTGGACACCGATTTCAGCCGTTTGTCTCGACGGTCTATGTCTCTTCCAGGGTGAATGAATTCACGCTGGATTACAGTACCGCTATTGTCCACAACTGCAACCGTTGCTGTGGTGTTGATGCCCAAATCCACAGCGACAACAACGCCATCGCCCTGACGCTTTGGAGGATGGCACTCAAATGGAACTGATAGGTGACAGGTGTTCTCGTTGAAAATCAGGTAAGGCGACAGCATCTTGTTGCTACCAACCTCATGACGTTCTCTGAGTCCGGTAATCTGAACGGTTGTCCAAATCCAATCGGTTCCCGTAAAAACCTTGATTTCGACAAATTCGTAGCCATGCAGCTTATAGCATTGCCCCCGGTACAGGGCTGGGTAACAGCCTGCATTCGCATTCAGCATGGGTGGCTTGGCATCTTTACGTTTGCGGTTGCCGCTTTGCCATTGCTGATAACGAGTCAGATAGCTGCTGACTTGGCCTGCGGCAAACATGATTGCCGCCCTGCGGTAATAGCTAGGGAATTTGTGAAAGACCCTATCCACCAGGGCATACCGAGGCGTTGGATTCTTTACTGTGGTGTGAATTAGTCGCTCGACAGCAGGCACTAATTCATTGCTGGACAGCCTCCCCAGTTCAGCCCAATGGGTAAATACAATCCCGACCAAATATTGACACAGACGACGATAGACTTGGACCGTTTCAGAAAACAGCACTCGCTGTTCGTTGGTCGGGTTCAGCGTCCACTTGTCGGTACGAATGATTTTAGTCGGTTTCTTTGTTAGCATAGCTATAGTTTAGCACATAGTGATGGCTATAGTGACAAGATTAAGAAGTTTCGCTCATACTGTTGCCTTGATTAAAATACACGTTGTTTTTGTAACTAAATATCGGCACCCAGTTATTCACGGTGACATAGAAGACGATATCAAAAATCTGACGATGAACATCTGCCAGAAAAACGACTGTATTTTGGAGGACGCAAAGGCAGACTTGGGCGCAAACGACCATATACACCTGCTAATTGACTTGGCTCCTAAAGTGTCTGTGTCCCGCTTGTGCAACACAATTAAGACTGTGACCAGCAGGGAGATTAAGAAGCGGTATGCCGAAGAACTAAAGCCTTACTACTGGAAGCCCGTTTTTTGGAAGCGAGGATTTAGCGCGATTTCCAGTGGAGGTGCGCCACTATCGGTTCTAAAACAGTACATAGAAAATCAGGGCTACGATGATTAGTTGCTGCCGTTCCTTAACCCCCACCTGCCGTGGGCGAGGTGGGGGAATGCGTCACTCATTTTGTTCAATTTTGAAGGCACTGGGTTCAATTTTTCCAAATAAGGGCAAGTTGTGGCAAGGAACGGCTTGCTAGGGAGGTGGCGGTTTCCCCTAAAATTTCTGACCATTGCTCTGGGGTGAGGCCGATTTGTTCCAGCTTTTTAGCATAAACTTTAGGATTTGTCAAGGGATTTTGGGCTTGCCAGCGTTGTTTTTTCTGTTCGCCCCCGACTCCATCAACCGCTTTGATCGCTTCAACT
>NZ_JAQMSD010000007.1 GCF_028330525.1 Spirulina sp. CS-785/01 | reverse complement strand
GGGGAGATGGGGGAGATGGGGGAGATGGGGGAGATGGGGGAGATGGGGGAGAACCAACAACCCAAAAAACTTAATCCGGATACCAGAACATCCCCTTAATCCCCTCTGGGTCAAGGATAAAGCCTAAACGCCGATAAAATTCCACCACATGAGGGTCAGCAAAGAGAGTAATATTGCTGATATCCTCACTGCGTAGTTTTTTAATGGTGTATTTCATCAAGGCTTTCCCTAAACCACGACTTTGATATTTGGGGTGAATGACCACATCCCAAATGGTCGCATTGAAGGCATGATCGGAAGTGGCACGGGCAAACCCGATTAATTTTCGTTTTGCTCCCCGTTCTTCCCACATGGAAACCACGAGAAAACTGTGTTGCAATGCTTTTTTGACCTTCCGGAGAGGACGACGAGACCAACCCACCGCATCACAGAGTTCTTCGAGTTCATAGAGGTCAAGCTCTCGACTCGTGCTAAAAACAATACGGGTCTCGTCTGCGACTGAACCGCCATTTTGTAGCTTATTGTGCGGCGTGCTTTGGCTCGCAGTGGCTACAGTGTCAGAATTACTAAACAAGTTCTTGAAAAAACCCATGCCAGAGTGGCGCAGTTATTTTGCAGTGAGGAACAAGGGCAGAGTCTCAACTGACTTGCCGCTTTAGACACTCATAGCCTCGATGATAGCACAAGGAGGGGAGATTCCTTGGGGGGGAAAGGGAAAAAGCTATCTTGGGAGGGATCAGGTAAAGTGGACTGACAACTACCTATTTCTGACTCAGTTGTATTTTACATTAGCCTTGAGTACGCTAGGGCATAGCGGAACTTGGGTCTTAGACCTGAACGCGGGACTGAGATTTGACCTCTACTTTGGTTGGAGTGATCCTGCCAAAGCAAGTTGGGTCTATAAATGAAGAATCCACGTCCTTCTAGGGCGTGGAGTGTCAATCAAGACGACCTCCGACCGATGCTGTCTCCTCTATCTGAAACGACGCTGATTTCAAAGAACGCTCTATTATGGCTGCGGGTTTAAAACCATCTACCTTGGGACTGTTGAAACGCTTTAATCAAGCGTTTCCGCAGTTTTATGAGCAGTTTGTCAGTAGTGAGATTCAATTGCAAAATTTGCGGTTGGCTTATCGACTCTATAAAACCAAACTCGCTGTGATCGAAGTGCGACCGGAAGGGTCGAAAAGTGCTTTACATTTTGCCTATCGCAATCAATCTTTTTTGTTGAGTGACATTTTTGGGGTTTTGGCTGCCTACGGCTTGACGATTCACAGTCTGAGTCTTTACGGTCAGATTAAACCGCCCATGTTGGTGTTTATCAAGTTGGTGGTGTCCCGTGGGAATAAGGCGTTGGCGGATAAAACTTCGGAAAATGTCTGTCGGGCGATTCGGGAAGCCTTGGCGGGCCGCTTTGAGGTGGAAGAAATGTTGGCGGTGGAGTTTAATTTGGATGCGGGTCTAGAACAGGTGGAAACGGAGTTTTATGTTGATCCGGTGTTTCATCTGCCTGCGTTACTGATTGAGGCAGATAATCAGCCGGGTTTGTTTTATAAGGTGATGTATGCCATTTGGCAGGAGGATTTATTGGTGGTGAATGCAAATCTCTTGGTTTGGCGAGGACGGACGCGGTTGATTCTCTACTTGCTCGGGCCCAATGAGAGTCTGATCCCCGAATATTTGGGACAAAAAATTGCAGAGAGCGTTCGGCAACGGTTAATGGGAGAATGAAGGAAGATAGAAATAGTCCTGGATAGGAACAATTCTGGCGGATTCAGTTTGCAGACGCATCGGACTAAGATAAAACGATGGCAAAGATTACGATTTCTGGAGTCTCTCACAGTTACGACTTCACCTCCCCTGTGGCGGATTCAGATGCCCCTGTGTTGGTGTTTTTACATGGTTGGCTTCTCAGTCGCTGTTATTGGCAGCCGTTGGTGGAGCAGTTGCGCGATCGCTATCGCTGTTTAACCTATGATTTACGGGGGTTCGGTGAATCACAACCGGAAAAAACTGCGTCTTCTACTTCGGGCTATACCCTGGCGGACTATGCTCAAGATTTAGTCACCCTCCTCCAACAACTGGAGATTAAAAAGGCATGGCTGATTGGCCATTCTCTGGGGGGGAGTATCGCCCTGTGGGGGGCCGATTTGTTACCGGAACACATTGACGGGGTGATTTGTCTTAACGCGGGTGGCGGCATTTATCTCAAGGAAGAATTTGAACGCTTTCGTTCGGTGGGACAAAAAATTGTCCAAAATCGCCCCGGTTGGCTGAGTTATATCCCCCTGATGGATTGGGTGTTTGGCCAAGCGATGGTGGCCCGGCCTTTGGCTCGCTCTTGGGGCCGACAACGGTTAAGGGATTTTCTCCGGGCTGACTCGGAGGCTGCTTTGGGGTCTCTCCTGGAGTCCACTACGGAGAGTCAAGTTCACCTGTTACCGCAAATTGTGGCCCGTCTCGAACAACCCGTTTATTTTTTGGCGGGAATGCGGGATACGGTGATGGAACCTAAATATGTCCATCATTTAGCGAGTTTCCATAAGTTGTTTCAACAATCTCGCAATAATGTGATTGAGATTCCTGATTGTGGTCATTTAGCTATGCTGGAAGATACGGGACAAGTGTTACAGCAAATTGAGGGAATTTTAAAAAATCATGGCGTTGTCCAACCCGTTGATGCGTCTGGAGGTTGAGGGGGTTTTGTAGATGGGGATAGCATCAGGGGACTACATTTGAGTAGAGCCAATGCTGAAGCACGGTTTACTGTTTACTGTTTACCAAAAATAATGGGTCTAAAGCCCCGTCCTGACTTCGACAGGCTCAGTCACCTTCTAGGGCTGAATTGGCTAAGTTTCCCTAAACACCGGATCGGGGATTGTCTAGGCTTGAGGGTGAGAGGGGGCAATGTTATCCGCATAAAGCGATTTCAGAGGAACTGGAATCTGATAGACTTGAAGCGGTGGCCTTGTTAATCATGTATAGTGCTAGTTATGTCTATTGCTCATCATGTCTATTCCTGATTGGTACGGTCTCCAAGAGACTGCATTCAAACAAACTGATCAAACAAACTGAATTGACAATATAGCAATCCCAACAGAAGACAACAAAGCCCAACCTTGATCTTTAACTCATGAATCCCTTAATCCTTGTCGGCAGATATAATTGCATGAATTGGCTGGCTGTTTTGTTTAAGGTGTTACAGTTGTGTAATCACGACTAACTTTAAGATTTAGAGCAGTCAATTTTTGTATTTATCGCTATTTGTGTTTTTGCCCGTTCTACATTCATCAAGAGATTTTAAATTGTTTGGGAGAAAGAACTATGCTACACCGCAAGATTTATCAGCTTTGTACAGACGGTCGTGAGGTGTGCGTTTTCTTGCGGGATCAACAACGCTGGATAGAGTCGGCCCATATTGTCGATATTGAAGGTGATCTCGTTACGATTCGTTACGAAACAGAAGATGATGATGAGGTCAGTTCTTGGGAAGAAATGGTTCGTTTAGAAAGCATTGGGTCTGTCACTCAGAAGTTAGCTTCAGTCCAACGAGGTTATGCAGATTTGTTGGTGGCTGAGGATTGTCCCGATGAAGAACAATTGTATCCTAAGTCTCAGGACTCTAATAATAATGAATAATTGATAATGAATAATTGATATAGCGGTGTGCAGGTGGGTGGAATGCAGCCCTCACCCCCCAACCCCCTCTCCCACCTTGGGCGAGGGGGAGCAAGTGTCTTTCACTGATTTGCACACCGCGTGCAGGTGGGTGGAGTGCAGCCCTCACCCCCCAACCCCCTCTCCCACCTTGGGCGAGGGGGAGCAAGTGTCTTTCACTGATTTGCACACCGCTATAATTGAGGTTTTGGGAGTAGGCTTTGGGTTTACTCCCAAGGCTAATTACTTAATGCTGTTACAAAGGGGTTGAGTGACTAACGAGATCATTCAATATAGGGTTTAATTCAGCCATTAAAGGGCTTACTACGAAGGAATTAACTATATTTAAAGGCTTAACAAATAACAAATAACCAAGAACAAATAACCAAGAACAAACCCCTATTCTTGGGGTTCAAACACAGGACAATATCCTTCGGGGGTAACTTTGAATCCGTAGAGGGGGGAGGCGGGGTTGGAACAGCGATCGCCTCTTTGGTAAAGACAGTTTCCACAACATTCCAGTTCGGCTTGTAATTTGGCGGCGTTGCTTTGTTTGAGGAGTTCCCGTTGAGATAGTCCCCGTAGGACTAATTCTTCTCCTTGCCATCGGGCCTCGACTAACCCGGTATCGGCGAAGTTTTGCCATCGGGGGGTTTGGGCAATGGATTGAGGGAGGGTGATCTCGATTTTTTGCCCAATTTCGTGGACTTCCCCTTCGTAATGACTGTCTTTGGGGGCCGCAGGTTGGACAAAGCGATCGCCGATGGGCAATTCTACTAATGTCCCACTGGCCGGGGAATGGAGTTGATAGCGATTTTGTAATTCTTCTAAGCTGGTTAAATCGACGACATAGGCGGGCGTTCCGTGGACAAAAACGACGTGCTGGGGTCGAATATTATGAATTAATTGAGTGGTGTTGCGGCCATCACTATGTTCGGTGAGGAGGTAGGAGTCTAGTTGAACCGTTGCGTCTAGGGGGGATAAGTCCGGTTCTTGGCGATGGTTATGACCGGGATATTCGGGCCATAATACCATCCAAGGACTAGGGTGGGCTTGACAATACTGTTGCCACTGGCCGGATTTTTCGGTGAGGACGATACAGGGGAATTGGTCGATCGCGTTGGGATCATTATCCGGGAGACGACGGACTCTGGGGAACACCTGTTCATCCCAAAATAAGGCTTGATGACGGGCAAAATTCTGTACGGAGGCCGGGAGATGGGGTAAGAGGTCAAGATATTGATTACAGGTGGTAGCCACCCGATCAGCGACCCAAATATCTAAGTCTCGTCCGGTAAACTGATGATGCGATCGCAGCAACATTAAAATTTCTTGGGCCATTCCGAGGGGAGGAACAGGCAATAAGACAGAATGACGTTGCGCGATCGCGCGGTCAATCTTCTCCATTAACTGCTTTTCCAGTTGCCGTCGTCGGGGGTGTCGGGCCGTCCCATAACTGGCCTCCACAATAAGAACATCAGGAGAAGACCCCCGCAAACTCTCCAAAGATAACCCCTCCACTAACCGGGAATTGGACAAGAAAAAATCCCCCGTATAAAGCAACGTATAAGCCCGATCTAGCCCAGTATAGGTTAATAAAATGGCCGCAGCCCCCGGTAAATGCCCCGCCGGAAACAATTGAGCATGGAGATCGTCAAAAAAGGCCACGGGCGATCGCCAGGGCAGAGTTTGGCAAAAATCCGCCTCTGAGGGCCAGTCCGGCCAATTTAACGGCAACAACTTCGCCGTTGCCTCACTCCCATAAATCGGCAACTCCGGAAACTGTTCATGGAGAGGCAACAATCCCTTGGCATGATCCGAATGGGCATGGCTACAAAACACCAAATCAGCCGGGGGCGTTGATTCTGCCAATAATGGGGACAGATCACTTAAACCACAGTCCAAGAGAATCCGATATTTCCCCATCTTCACTAGCAGACACATCCCGTCCCCCTCTTGGCCCACCCCATAGGGAAAACAGGCGATCGGGGATTGTACGTCAGCAAAGATCGGACGACGTTGAGTCATGATGGACAGAGAAGATCAGCAGAACAAACCATGCTGATCCAGAAAATAAAACTTTTCTAAAAAAATCCAACTAAAGATAGATGTTTTTTTGGGCTTTTAATATTAAAGACCAAAGACAACTTAAAGACTAAAGAAAAAACGCTCTTTGGCTCAAACCAGTGCGTTATTCGTTCTAGCTTATCAGAAATTAGCAAAAATTCGGGCAATTCTTTGGAGAGAGGAGAGAGGATAGAGAAGAAATGACAGACTACTCGCTTCTCCCCCCTCTCCCGACTCCCAACTGCCGACTCGCCTATCAACTATCAACTATCAACTATCAACTATCCACTCCCCCATCTCAGCTAGGATTAATGGGCAGACCCATTCCCGTGATAATTATCCGAATCATAAAATCCATTTTGGGTCCCGAAAAAGAGCGTTGCCACAATAAAAACGCCACTTAACACCAATAAAAGCAACTTGATATCCATACTATTTTTGCTCCTGACTAGAGATAAAGAAATTCACTCAGACAAAGATTGTTCTATCATACTACTGCGCGTTCCGGGATCACGACTTGCGCTGTTCCGAAACCGCCGACACCAAAGGCACTTCCTCCACCTCCGGTAGAGTTTCTAACGCCAAACGAGAAGACGACGTTCCCCCAGACAAGCGTTTTAACAACTTAGGCCGGGGATCATGGAGTAAATAAATCACCAAATCCCCCGCTTGCCATTGTTCCGTAGCCTTCACCACCTGTAACCCCTTACGACGCTTCACCAACAGGGGTAACAATTCCCCGGCCCGAATTAACGCCTCTAAATGGGCTTTCTGAAACGCTAACCCCGACTCCTTGAGAACCGTTTTCCCCAACTTCACTTGGCCTTCGGCCAAATATTGATTCCACACCTTCACCGGAACCGAGGAGACAAAGGCCGAGGCAATTTTACTGGTTGCAGTGCCGCTTTGAGTGCCGTTACTCTTACTGGGTTTTTCGGCCTTCGTCTCCCCTTGATTTTGTTTATTCTTCGGGAAAATTGCCTTGGCGATTTTGCTCTTATTGCTGCTGCCCGCACTTTCAGTCCCTTGATTGGATTTATTTTGTTTTTCCTGTTTATTCTGCTTTTCTGACTTATTTTGTTTCGTTTGCGGCAACACGGCTAAAACACGGGGGGGTTCAAACTCCTCTAAAGCGTGTTGGGCTAACACGGTATTCACCTCACCGTTATTGGTGACGGCCAAAAAAGTCCCAATGGAGTCTGTTCCCACTTCCTCCAACACATCCGGGTCAAGGCCACTACTTTCCACCACCTCTAAATTATCATTGCGAGCTTGTTCACAGGCCCCCGTATCGGTGTCGATCATCACCACCGACTCCCCTTCCTCTTGAATGAGACGACCAATTAACCGTCCCAAGGGGTTACAACCCACAATAATTGCTCCTGTTGCTTCAGAGGAGGTAATTTTGAGCCATTTGGCCACCCATCGGGCGGAAAGTCCCTCAATGAACACCGTCATCATAATGGTGAGGAAGACAAGGGCTTTAATGGCATCTCCCCCGTTAATGCCCTGTTCAGTTAAAAGAATGGCAAATAAGGAGGCCACAGAGGCGGAGATAATCCCTTTTGGGGCGACCCAAGCAATAAACATTTTTTGTCGCCAGTTCAGCCCACTATTGAGGGTACAAACCATGACACTGAGGGGACGTACTAATAGCATCAGGGTGAGGACAGTGAGGACACTTCCCCATCCCAAGGCAAAGACACTATCAATGGAGAGGTCGGCGGCTAGTAGGATAAAGAGTACGGACACCCCTAAGACGGTTAATTGGCCTTTGAAACGGCGGAGCATTCGTTCTTGGGGGAGGGAGGAGGCCCGGAGGACAATCCCAGCAACCACAGTGGCCATTAAGCCGGACTCTCCCCGTAAAAACTGCGCGAGGCCAAATAATCCCCATACTCCGGCTAATACGACTAAGTTTTTTAGGTCTTCGGAGAGGAAGTTGGCCCGTTTGAGGAGTTGTCCTAACAGCCAACCGCCGACAATGCCGATAATGGCCCCAATGCCTAACCGGAGTAAGACGGAGCTTAACATTTCCAGGGTGACGGCATCACTGTTGAGGATGGTATCTAAGACGACAACAGCGAGAATGGCCCCTACGGGGTCGATGAGGACTCCTTCTCCTTCGAGGATGGTGGCCACTTGACGGTTAACGGACACCTGTTTGAGCAGGGGGCCGATGACAGTCGGGCCGGTGACGACGACGAGGGAGGCATAGAGGAAGGCGATAGACCAGGGAAACTCACTAAGCCAGTGGGCGGCCATTCCTCCTCCTGCGAGGGTGATGAGTGTTCCTAGGGTGACTAGCCGTTGTAAGCTGCCTGAAACCCGACCGAGATCACGCAGTTCGAGGTTGAGTCCCCCTTCAAAGAGGATGATGGCGACGGCGAGGGCCACCAGCACTTCGAGTCCTACCCCCAGTTCGTGGGGATGGAGTACATTCAAGCCATCAGAACCGAGCAGGATGCCCAAGAGGAGCAGGAAAACAATGCTAGGCACTTTGAGCAGTTCGCCCATTACTTGTGCGCTAATACCTGCTAAGACAGCGAGAACAATTTGTAAGGTCAGATAAAATGATCCTTCCATAGGTATTTTTGGGCTGGCCAGTTTTTCAGGCGATTATCAATCAGTCAGCGTTTAATATAGCGTTCAAGCTGGGGTGAAGCGGGTGACAAATCGCCACTGTCACCGAGGAGGGGGGAAGTTTTACCAAAAAAACATAAGCGATGAAGTTTTGGTTTGCAGGTCTTTTTTGACTGGTTTACGGTAAAACACTGGATTACACTGAGGCAGTTGGGTCAATGAAATCCGTGAATTTGGCCTGAGATCAAGGTTTCCATTGGATAATAACAGAAGGCTGAGTGAATGTGCCGGGTATTCTAACATTTTGATGTTTTTTTCAATTCTCGTTAGCCTCATTGATGAATGATTAAGCCCTCATCATAAGTGGATTTTGGGGGTTGTTGGCAATTACTAAGAATTCAGATTTTTTTGGATTGGTTATGGTTTATCGCACGTCTGCTTGGGGGAGTTCTAGTCCTCGTGTTTTACGTCCTCACTCATGGAAAGAGGAGTTGTGGGGTTTGGGGTTGTTTTGTGGCGCGTTGTTGTTGTTGTGTCTCAATTTAGGGGCGATTCCGCTTTATCATGAGGCGGAGGTGACGGTGGCTCAGATGGCGAAGGAGATTGTCACTGCACCGCCGGAGTCGGGGCGTTGGTTGTATCCGACGTTGGCGGGAGAGCCGAGTTTGACGGTGCCGCCTCTGTTGCCTAATTTGATTGCGGGGGTGTATCAGGTTTTGGGGTGGACGGCTTGGACGACTCGTTTGCCGGGGGCGATTTTGGGGGCGTTGTCGGTTTGGGGGTTGTATAAGGTGGGGCGTGAGGTGTTTCATACTCAGCCTCCGGCGGTTTTGGGGGCGTTGTGTTATTTAACGTTGTCGCCGTTGTTGATGACGGGCCGTTGGGCTGTGGTGGAGACGTTGGGGGTGATGGGGACGGTTTTTGCGGTGTATAGTGTGTTGCGATCGCGCCGAGATTTACGGTGGGGGTTGGCTGTCGGTTGGGGGATTGGTTTTTGTTGTCTGGCTCAAGGGTTTTGGGGGTTGAGTGGGGCGGTTTTGGTGGTGTTGTTTTTGGCTTGGGATACGCCTCGGTTGTTGAGTTCGGTGCATTTATGGTGGGGGTTGGGTTTAGGGATGTTGCCTGTGGGGGGATGGTATTTGCTCCAGGGGTTACATTATTCTTGGCCGCAGTTTTCGACGCTGTTGTTGGGGCATTTAATGCCGATGCCGGGCCCGGTTTTTTCGGTGTTGCTGGTTTTGTTTTTGTTGCCGGGGTTGTTGTTGGGGGGCTATAG
>NZ_JAQMSD010000133.1 GCF_028330525.1 Spirulina sp. CS-785/01 | reverse complement strand
GTTGGACATAATGATGAATTTGAGTAAGATTTAATTGGGGTTACTCAGGAGATTTTATCAAAATTATTCTTTTTTTCCTTCAACATAGTATTATTCTTTTTTCAGTAGCAGTTGTTACTAAATTAGATGAGCTTACCCTGGGTTTAGTAGATGTCACCCGGTACACTTAGAGTTTGAAGTAAACTAAGGTAAATCGAATCATTCAGATTAGAAGAGTAAAGTTCTCTTAGCATCAACTCTCGGCAAGAAGGTAGTATGAGTGATTTTTGTTTGCGTAGCAAAAAATTTAACTTGGTTGAATTGGTTTTGGCAAGTTTTAAAAAATGTTCCAATACCTGTTTGTTATCTTTGATTGCGTCATTAGTTCCCAAGGTTTCTGCATATAAATTAATACGAAGAATATATTTTAATTCTAAGTGAAATAATTTTTTTGATTGTCTCAATTGATTTAAAGCATCATAGATTAACTTAATTCTTTTTTCTTTATTATTGGAAATTGCCGATATCGCTAGTTTTACACGCAGTGAATAAGGGATGCTATCGAGATCGTCTTTTGTGCGCTCATTGAGCTTACTGAGAAGCCATTGTGTTTGACTATCATATCCGTGTTCTGAATTATAAATTCTACCCACAACTTGTTCTGCTAATTGATAATCTATCATTAATTTCAGAGGTTCGTTCCAGTCTCTATATTCCTCTTTCAGAGAT
The DNA here is from genome assembly GCF_028330525.1 of Spirulina sp. CS-785/01. Classification (GTDB taxonomy): domain Bacteria; phylum Cyanobacteriota; class Cyanobacteriia; order Cyanobacteriales; family Spirulinaceae; genus JAQMSD01. The sequence goes on along the minus strand of NZ_JAQMSD010000133.1, from coordinate 8,240 downwards.
AGTAAATAAGACATAGATTTATCTGCTGTATAAACCATTTTTTTTGCACGAATATCACCTTTTGATAAAGGTTTACTTCTTAATCCCGATGAAATATTTGAGATGTTGTGATAGTAAAGATGCCATATAACTGGATGAATTCCCCCATTTGTTTTGTTTTTTTCGTTCTTTGCAGTATGAAAGACTTTGTAAGCAAGTTTTTTATATGAATCACCATAAATAACTGATAGCTCCATAAGAACCATAGAAGCCAAAATTAAATCATCCGTTTTTAAGAAATGGGAATCTTTCTCAATACTATAAGAAAGTACATAACATAAAGAATTTAAAAGAGATAAATTAGGTATAAAATTATCCCAACGGTACTGATTTAGAAATCCAGAAACTTCACTCCGATGTCGATCTATATCTACATCTCTAGTAGTCTTTTTTAAGAAAAAATCGGATTCTATTAAAGTTTTTATCCCTACCCCAATCGTATTTATGGGAAATGGCAATGTGGGGATTAATTCCTTGGTATATTTGTAAAAATTAGAGCGAACAAGTTTCACTTCTTAAACTCCTTGCAATCATACCTTCAGACTAATACAAGATTATTTGATGCAGCCATATCCATACGATTACAGGATAAGAAAATTGTGCTGATGCAATTTTGACAGGGCGGAAAAATTTTGGGATTATGATAGACTGCTGATTAATCTAGCCTTTCGCAAAATGAACTGTAAGACCGTTTCTTGGTGAGCCAGAATATCGGCTCTCCCTTCCATCCCGGCTTGTAGGGTACATTGATGGTTGCCTTGACCAAAGGTGGTGTTGTCGGGTTGGATGGTGGCTTTGTAGAATGCTTGGGAGGATTCGTTGCTTTGCAGGGTGTCTGCTGAGATGGCTTGCACGGTTCCAGGGAGAGTCCCATAGTCGGGATAGGGACAGGCCGAGATGCGAATTTGGGCGGTTTGACCGACGGCGACGGTTTGAATGTCTGTGGTGGGCAGACGGACTTCGAGCGCAAGGGGGGCGTGGTGGGGGGAAATTTGGGCGATTTCTTGACCGGATTGTACGCTTTGTGAGGGATTGCGGAGTTGGAGTTGGAGGATTGTGCCGCTTGTGGGGGCGGTGATGGTGGTTGCTTGGAGGTCGGCTTTGATTTGTTGTAATTGTTGTCGATCGCGATCGCGTTGTTGTTCTAATTCGACCTGTTGTTGGATTAAAGATTTTCGTTCCCGTTTTAAAGTCGCGATTCTGGAAGTTCCGGTGGCTTGTTCTCGGTGAATTTGTTCTTGGGCGATCGCCACTTCTGTGGGACTGGGATTGAGGGCGGTTTTAGCTTTCTCAACCGCGATACGTGCCGCTTCAACGGCAGCAGCACGCATTTTCAATTCTTGGATAGCCCCTAAGCGGTCTTGTTCTTGTTGGGTGACGGCTAACTGAGCTTCTGCCCATTGGTCTTGGGAAATTCCCCCCTGTTGGGCGAGGGGACGGTAGCGGTTTAATTTTTCTCGTGCGGTTTGCAAGGATGCTTCTATGGCTCTCAGGTTGGCTTCTGCGGCGATGAATTCCGCGCTGATTTGTCTTAATTCGGCTTCGGCGGTGGTGACATCTTTTTGGCTATTGCGGGCGCGATCGCGGTACTCTCGACGATGGCCAGCTAATTCTGCTCTTGCAGCAGCGATCGCGCTTTGATTCTCTTGGGTTTCTGCTACGATTTGGCGATCGAGGACAACTATCTGGGCTTGAATGTGTTGGATTTGTTGTTGTAACTGCGCGATCGCCCCTTGCAATTGGGTTTTTTGCACATTTAAGCGGGTATCATCCAGTTGAGCGATCGTCTCTCCGGCCTTAACCTGTTGATTTTCTTGCACGTCAATGCGTTGCACTGTACCCGCTTGGGTGGCTTCGACAATTCGCAAGTTTCCTGCCGGACGCACGGTGGCTGAGGCTTGTACGGTGACATTATACTCTAGGATTCCGGCACAGAGAAATGCTGCACCCACTGTCCCCGCGACTATCAATCCCCCTAAATTCACCCAAGTCTGGACGGGGGGTAAAAATTCGGCTTGGGAGACGGTGAGGAGTTTTGCGGATTGGCGAGAATCGTTGAGTTTGCTTTCCAAGGCCATAGCGCGTGTAACAGAACAGTATCATGAAGGAATGACCCAGACAAAAATCTGGGTCTTCAAGACAAAGGGCTTGCAACCGTCCCCAAGAAGAATTTCAATCCTGTCGCCAACTTTTTTGAATCCTCTTGGGGAGGTTAAGCTCTTGAATCTAAACTAAATAAAGAGGGAGTACGACAAGAGATGAGGTTAGGGGTTAGCTAACGGTTAAACCATCCCCAGATTCAACTCCGGCGAAGCAAGACCAGTTCCAGGTGTGGGTAATCCCCGTCCCCCCCGTGCAGGTGGTGCAACCACCGGAAAGAGAAGACATATCATCATCGCTCAATTCAATGAGTCCCGCAGGATTGTCGGGCAAGAGACTGCGCTGCTCTTCGCTCAAGCTGGCACGATAGGCTTCATCTTTCCAAGCACGGATGATATCAATGTTGGACATTTTTTCCTCCTTTGGGAGTTGTACGGTTTGTTGGGCTTTTCAGCCCTAGGATAATTTTACCCGATTTTGTGAGAATGATTATCATTTTTATAAAAAATCCACTAAAAAAGTTGTGAGGTTAGCTTTTCGGCCCCAATTAAGGGGACAAAAACGGAAGATGTTCCCCCGATTGAGAGAGAAGATCGGTGGGACATCCTTGAGAGATAATTTTTCCTCCATCTAAGACCACCAACCAATCTGCACGACGAATCACCCTGGGACGATGACTGATTAAAATAGTGGTTTTCCCCTGACGATGGGAGAGGAGACGGTTGAGGACTTGGGTTTCGCTGACGGGATCGAGACTGGCAGTGGATTCATCAAGAATGAGGATGGGGGGGTCATTGACAATTCCCAGCGCGATCGCCAGTCGTTGTCGTTGGCCGCCAGAGAGGTTTGCCCCAAATTCCCCTAAGATGGTTTGATATTTACTGGGGAGATGGCGGATAAAATCATCGGCTTGAGCAATTTGGCAGGCTTTGACAATGCGATCAAACTCGATGCGAGAGTCTCCTAAACTGAGATTATCGAGAATCGAACGACTCCAAAAATGAGCCTCTTGGGGAATCAAGATAATTTGTTGTCGCCGACAGTCGAGGGCAATATCTTCAAGGTTGTAGGGGCCAACCCGAATATTGCCCGCTTGGGGAAAATATAAGCCTGCGATCAGTTTGGCTAGGGTACTTTTACCACAACCGGAGGGGCCGACTAGCGCGATCGCTTTTCCCCCAGGAAGAGAAAGAGAAAAATCCTGAAGCAATTCAACGCGGCCTGGGTGGTGAAAGGTGAGACTGCTACAATGAATCTCGGCCTCAGCCGGAAGATGCACCCAAGGTTTGACTTGGGAGTCCAATTCTGGGGTTGCATCAATGACATCATTTAAACGCTGTAAGGCGGCTTGCACAAAGATAAATTGATTGGCAAAATCAATGGCACTGATGACAAAGTTTAAAACATTCCGATTGAGGAGATTACAAGCGACTAATTGACCAATCGTCAGTTGATTGGCAAAGACGAATTGACTTCCCACCCAGAGTAAAAGGGCTTCTCCGGAAAAGAGAATAAAGTTCGATAAAGTGATATTGGTAATGGCGAGTTTGAGTCGCTGAAAATTGAAGTTAGCTTGTTTTCCGAAGCTGGTTTGGAATTCTTCAAAAAACTGCGAAACGGCATTTTTTGTTTTGAGTAAAATTGCTCCTTTAAAGGTTTCAATCACCATACTTTGATTTTCAGCCGTTAAGGATAAGACTTGTTGGGTTTTCTTTTTGATGGGTTGTAAAAATAGATAGGTTGCCAATCCCATCATTAATCCAACTCCCAAGGTGACAGGCAGGAGTTTAGGGTTATAGAGTAATAAAAAAGTAACCGAGACTAGCGCAATTAATAACTGACTGGGAAGTAATAATCCTGCTTGACTAATGAGTTGATTTATGGCCTGAATATCTCGCAACCGACTAGCAATTTCGCCACTGCGATGGGACTCATAATACGCGAGGGGGAGATTTAAAATAGAACGGCAAAAATCTAAGATTAAAGTAAGCTCTAAATTTTGGGCAAAATGAGTGACTAAATAAGATTGCACGAAGCGTAAAACACTTCTAAAAAAGTTTGCTATAAAAACAATAATTATAACACCATTTAGCAGTTGTCGATCTTCTCGGATTAAAACTTCATCGGTTAAAAGTTGTAGGAAAAAGGGAGAAGTAAGCGACAGAATCCCAAAGACAAAGTTTAAGAGTAGGATTTCTACTAATAAATGACGATGATTCCAAAATCGCTGTTTGAGACGTTGAAATTCATTAATTTTATGGCGATCATCTGATTGAGCTTGGAATTCAGGACGGGGTTGTAGTAAGAGCATTGCTCCATTATTCCAACCTTGAGTTAATTCTTTTTGGGATAAATAACGTAGTCCAACGGCAGGATCGGCAATAATATATTTATTTCTTTTTTTGCCGTATAAAACGACCCAATGATTTCCTTGCCAATGAATAATACTCGGCAAAGGAATGATATTATTATTAATTAAATCTAGATTTGCTCTAACACCCCTAGCATCAAATAATAGAGCTTTTGCGCCTTGTTTGAGATTTAATAAGGTAGTTCCTAATGGTCCCGTGCCTGCAACTTCTCGAACGCGATTTAAGGAGAAAAATTGACCGTAATATTTAGCGATCGCGGCTAAACAAGCCGCACCACAATCTTCTTCGTTATGTTGAAGAACTACTGCATATTTCATGGTAGAATTGTTATTAGAATTAGGGAACAGGGAATAGGGAACAAGGCAAGACGCAAGGGAATGCTGACCAAGAGAAGGGAGCGAGACGCTCCCACTACAGGATATCGAAGGGTTTCAGGAGTGCGGGCATCTTGCCCGCTAGTTATACCCATTAACCGGATTTGATGTAATAACAATCGGTATCAAACCGGAGGCTCGAGCAGAATCAAAGAGGGTTTCAGGAGTGCGGGCATCTTGCCCGCTAGTTATACCCATTAACCGGATTTGATGTAATAACAATCGGTATCAAACCGGAGGCTCGAGCAGAATTAAAGACGGAATCTCTTGGGGATAAGCACAACGTAGCATCCCATACCCAATGCCAGCTAACCCTGTCATTAATCCTAAAACTTCGACTCCCCCAGGTACGCCGCAATAATAGCCTTGTTGTTGAATATTGTTTAAAAGGTCGGTGATTTTAGCGCGATAAACAGTGTCCAGTTGACTAGAAGGATTAAAGTGAAGTCCTTGCCAGAGGAACTCTAAACTCCCTAAATACCCACTACAAAAGGAATGATTTTGACCAAATCCGAAAGCAATTGTTGTGTCTAACGCTGTCTGAATTTCTGAGGTTGTTTGAGTATCTTTTAAGACTGAAATTCCGGCTAAACGCGCTAACCCAATTCCCGTTGCGCCATAATTCCATCCCACTGTAAAAGAGTCTCTCTCCTCGAAACTTTTAGACCAATTCTTCTGTTGCACGGAAAAGAGACTGCGTTCGTACTCCCAAGTGGCAAAAGCTGCGTCTTGATAGCGCGTTTCTCCGGTGAATTCCGCTAACTTCCCCAAAGCTAAAGCAATTCCCGCAGACCCGTGAGAAAAGCCACTGAGGGGCGGTTGCTGGGGAATTGTCACCCAACCGATGCCTTGTTGCAGGGATTGGGCTTTTTGCAAAATGCGATCGCCGCACCTCGCAGCAATGGGTTTGAGAAATTCCTCCCCAGTGACCGAATAAAGGCTAATTAAGGCCAAAATACAACCCGCAGACCCAGCAACAATATCTAAATAGTCGTCCTTTTCAATTAAAGGAGGTAACTGTCGGGCCCAGTCTAAAGCGCGTTCATACTCTACCTCCCGTCCCCACAAATGCCCCAAATGGGTCAAGGTATAGATTAACCCGCCCCATCCATTAAATGCCCCCAAACCGTGAATTAAAGGGCGATCGAACTCCACTTGTAAGAGGATAGTTTCTAGAACATCCTGCGCGAGTTGCGTGTAATGAGAGTCTGCTGTTATTTTCCCCCAATAGGCAAAAAATAACGCAATCCCAGGCAATCCCCCAAATAAATCCCAAGCTAACGGTTTAAGGGACCAATATTTTTCGCCGAGAGAACATAAACCAATCCAACTGGCCTGATGGGGGTCGCGTAATGCGGAAGATTCGAGACGCGAGGCAATGGGGCGAACAGTGGCTAATAATTGTTCCGATAGGGATGGGTCGGTGCTGGTTTGTGCTACGGTGTCGGGAGAAAAAACCGCGTTTTTCCTCATAGTTGTCTCCCTCGACTCCATCCCTAACCCCGTCAAAGACCTATCAATAAACCAAAGTTGTTCTTGTAAGTCCTGTTCGCTCAATTGAGTAATTTTCTCTTGCACTCGTTCCAGTCCTGTACGCTGAAAAAAGTCGGGAATCACCTCCCCTTCTCCTCGTAAGTCCCCAGATACCGGACAAGTCAAAAAGAAAGGAATATCACCGCGCCAGAGCGCTTGCTGTTCTAAGGGAATCGCCCTTGCTAGACTGGGGTGGAGTGGCACATCAACCCAGAGACGGTCGAAAAAGCGATCGCGCTCTAAAGCATCTCGTAACAAGTCTGGGTGAAAACTCTCCTGCAATAGCAATCCGTAGATGCGCGTATCCCGCAGAACCACTCGGATTTCATCGTTAGCAAATTGAGGCAACCAAACCTGCAATAAGTCCTCTCGCTTCTCCCAGAGCAAGCGATATAAACGGGTAAATCCTTGCAGAATTGACTCTCGATACTGCCATCCTTGCACGGGTTTCCCGTTCAAGTGGGGTCGATTTTGAGTGGCAGCGAGGGTTCCCGGTTGGCGTTCGAGTTGCATGGCATCGCTGCCTCCCCCCGTCAACTGGAGGCGACGGTTGGGGAGGGTTTGTTCCCCCACTGCACCAATTCCACTGAGATCGACTCCCGGTTCGGCCTTTACTGCCGTCCGTTGGGGTAATAATCCCACCGACATCACCGATCGCCCCATTTTTTGATTAGCGATTAAACGGGATTCTGGGGCATCGGGATCGAGTATCTCTGGACGAAAGAGGGTTTCTAAGTCAATGAGGACGGGATATTCTCCCTTGGCAATCAGGTTTTCGAGGTGAAAATCCGTTGCTTCTAGAACATACATGAGGGCTAAATATCCCCCCACTCGTTCATAAAATCGCTCGACTTCCTCTGTCTCGTGACAAGTTTTGGCTGAGATGAATTCTACCCACCCGTAGCGTTCCCGGTTCAGAATATTTAAGAGGGGAAAGGCCGGTTCGAGTCCTTGTTGGTTCAACCAAGCCAATAAGTCTTGCAAATGACCGTCTATGGCAAGGGATTTGGGCTTATAAACCAGTTTAAAGCCAGAACTAAATTCTAAAATCGCTACAGACCGTCCCTCACGATGGCGATCGCCTGCCCCTTGGTGGACTTTGACGAGTTCTCCGGGTTCGGTTTGGTAATGGGTGCAAAGGTCGCCCCAGTCGTTACAGAGACGCTGCAAGCATTCTAAGCTACTCTCGACCCATTGTTCGAGGGTGACAGCCAGTTGTCGGGCAAGGACGGGGTATTCTTGCAGGAGGGAAACGGCTCGCTCTGGGTTTTCCAATTGTTCAATAAAACTTGCTAATCTGGCTCTGGGGGTTGCTCCGGATAATTGCCCCTGTAACCTAGCGACATTGAGTTCTAAAACCATAGTTTGAGCGAGCATTGACCCTAACATTTCCGGTACTGGGGCAAAGAGGATGCCTTTAATTTTTTGGGGGTTGAAGGGTAAATGGGGGGCGGTTTGACTTAATGTCTCAATGCCTTGCTCTAAACGGGCGATCGCATCACTGCATAAAGGTTTAACGCTCTGGAGAAAGCCCAAGCTCGCCTGTTCGTCGGGTAACTCTTCGACTGGGGCGATTTGAATATTGCTGCGATCGGGGCAGGCAAAAGCCCGGTGGAGTTGCTCTAACCAAGGGGGAGAGGGACAACGGTTTGCTAGGGAGGCGGCGGTTTCCCCTAAAAGGTCTGACCATTGCTCTGGGGTGAGGCCGATTTGTTCCAGCTTTTTAGCATAAACTTTAGGATTTGTCAAGGGATTTTGGGCTTGCCAGCGTTGTTTTTTCTGTTCGCCCCCGACTCCATCAACCGCTTTGATCGCTTCAACT
>NZ_JAQMSD010000132.1 GCF_028330525.1 Spirulina sp. CS-785/01 | reverse complement strand
CAGTTAAACTGTAAGGTTTGCCTCGACAAACTTCAAAGGGCTTTTTACGTCTGTAACACCACCTCCAAAAGCGTTGGTGTTTTGTTTAATTACAGACCACAGAGCCAAGTGCTGGCGTTTACACTTGGGTGTGATGACCCGGGCGAAGGTAGCCTACCTTTTTACAGGATTTATGGCTGAGTCTGCACGCTCGTCCCTTTCTAAGTCAACAAAAATTAAACAATGTCAATCAATGTCTAGCTTTCAACGAGCGGTTAGCGAATACAGTTGAGTGGACTATCAACTATAAATTGTGCTTACAAGGCTTGGCAGACTTGACTGGCTTCGGAGTCTTCGTTGTTGGGGCCTTGGGGATAGGCGCGACTGCAAGCGATGTTTATTTCTCGGTCTAATTGAGGGATGGCGGGGAGTTGATCAAGGTGGGCTTTGACTTGGCCGAATAAGGCGATCGCATTTTCTAAGGTGTCTTGATCATCATTGTTCGTATGACCCAATTCATGGAGAATTTGGGCTTTAAGGTAAATAACTTCCGGGTTATCTGGGGTTTCTTCTAGGGCCCTGTTGACGTATTCTAGGGCGTTTTCAAAGGTGTCTTTTCTCTGGTTGGTGTCCTTTTCACTTTGTCCTATGTCTCGATAGGCCAAGGCAATACCTCGGTGGACAAGATAACTGGGGGCTGCGTTGCGTTCTAAATTGGCGATCGCATCACTGGGATCAGACATAGGCAAGTGAACCGCTATAATTAAGTCCATATACCCTTTAATTAAATTTAATTCCGGGTCATTGGGATTCACTTCTGCCGCTTTATCCATATACCGCAACACTTGCCCCAGTTTGGCCACGGCCCCGACAGGCCCTTGTTGTTCAAATTTATAAATCCCTTCCAAGAAATGCCCAATGGCGGTATATAAATTCCCTCTCAGAGGATCATCCGCCATGATCTGTTCTGCGGTGTCTAGGGTATTTTGGGCTTGGGTTTGCAGGCCACTCCAGTCTTGTTGATTGTACGCTAGGGCGGCCATCAAGGCATTGGTGAGGGGATCATTGGTTTCAGTGGTTGCAGCCTGTTGGATTAATTCTACGGCTTCGGGATAATTTCCTTCCATAAAAAAGGCTTCAAAGGCCGCTTCGGTTTGATCCCCAATAGGCCGGGGGTTTTGGCTACGGAAGGGATCACCCGCGAAGGCCATGCCACTCCAAAAACTTACGGAGAGGGCAACGAGAGAGGAGAAAACAAGAGAAAATCGACGTTTGGCCATGATTATTTTCTGTCCAAAAGTAGTGGTGTGTAGCTTCTCAGACGTGATGCACTGACGGGAGTTCCTAGACTCGGTTGTATAATTATAGCGAGGCCGTTCGCTGTTTAGGAGTCAGAGCCGTTTTTGGCGGTTTTTCGCTGCAAAAGAACGGCAGCCCCAACTTGAGAAAAATACTATAGTTCTCGGTTTCTCGGTCACTCTTCAGCCATTACACGGTCAGGGCTGGCAATTTTCTATTGGTGATTAAACCGGACTCTCTGAAGGCTTACGTTGGAAGACTTATGTTGTTCGTTTTTCAGTCTTTTGAGGTATAAAGGTTATCCTTTCGGAAGCCAATAATGATAATAATTTCTCTGAATTAGACTCATTAGAGTTTAGTGATAATGAATTCGAGAGTTCTACAAAAATACCCAATTTTCGCTTTTCTCTAGTCACAATTTCCTGAATTTAATCTAAATTGCTGAATTTGACCAACGGTGAGTCGCAAATTTTTACTTTCAAGTATCCTAGAGAAAGGAGACTTTGATTAGTCCGCCGTGCCCCCTGCACAATCAGTAAATTTACAGGGGATTTTGAGAGAGAACAAGACCCTCCATTGTCTATTGGAAGTATAATCTGTTCTCATTTCCCAGTCTCAAAAATAGAGAATCTTCCTGTTCCTAGAAACAAAAACGCGCTGGCTCGCTAGTTGAATCTGTATGTTTTCCGTTTTTTTTGCTCATGAATACCATTAAAGTCTTGTTGGTCGAAGATAGTTCGACAGATGCCGATTTATTACAAGAAAATCTAGCAAAGGTGACGGAAACCTACTTTGAGGTGATTCATGCTCCCCTTTGGGAGGATGCGATCGCGCATTTGCAAACTCAGAATTTTGATATTATTCTGCTAGACCTGATGCTCCCGGATAAACGGGGGCTAGAGACCGTGAAAGAAACCTATGCCATCGCTCCCGATACTCCCATTATGGTGTTAACAGGACTCGACGACAACACCATAGCCCTAGAAGCAGTGCGAGAAGGGGCCCAAGATTATTTGGTAAAAGGGCAATGGAATGGAAAACAACTGGTTCGGGAAATTCATCATGCCATAGATCGGGCGAGTATTTTAGCCGAATTGCGTCAACAGCGAGAACGAGAACATTTGCTCGCCGCGATCGCGCAACGCATGAACCAATCCCTCCGCCTCAAAACCATCTTTGATAGTACCGTTAAAGAACTGCGGGACTTTCTGCAAGTGAAACGAGTCGCCCTCTACCAACTCAACCACCTCCAACAGGGCCAATTTGTCGCTGAGTCCGTCACCCATCCCCAACACTCCGTCCTCGGTCAAACCTTAAACTCCTCCCATTTTCATAATCATTACGCCCAACAATTCCCCCAAGGCTACCTCGTAGCCCTCACGGATATACAAAAAGCGGGACTGTCCATGCCTGAACTCTATAACTTACAAAAATTGGACATCAAAGCCCTTTTACTTGTTCCCATTGTCCTCGAACAACGAGTATGGGGCTTTCTCTGCGCCCATGAATGTCAGCAACCGCGCCAATGGAGCAGCGAAACCATCGAACTGTTACAAACTTTAAGCGTACAACTGGCGATCGCCATCCAACAATCCCAACTCTATCACCGCCTCGCCCAAGCCAACCAAGAACTCCAACGCCTCGTCTCCATTGACGGCCTCACCCAAATTGCCAACCGTCGTCATTTTGACGTATATCTTCACCAAGAATGGCAACGTCTCCTCCGAGAACAACAACCCCTCTCCCTCATCCTCTGTGACCTCGACCACTTTAAACCCTACAACGACCATTATGGACACCTCCAAGGGGATGAATGCCTGCGGCAAATTGCCCAAGCCCTCTCCCAAGAAAGCAAACGGCCCGCCGATTTGGTCGCCCGGTATGGGGGAGAAGAATTTGCCCTCATTCTCCCCAATACTCCCCTCAATGGGGCAATGCACATCGCCGAAACCCTACGTCAGCGCGTCGAACAATTAAACATTCCCCATTGTTCCTCCCCCATTTCTCCCGTTGTCACCATTAGCTTAGGCATTGCCACCCTCATTCCAAAGTCCAACCCCTCCCCAGAAACCTTGATTCAAGATGCAGATCAAGCCCTCTATGCCGCCAAAAACCAACGGAACTGTTACAGCGTCCATCGAGAGTCAGTTCAAGCGAGTTAGTGAGGGGATAAGGGAGTGGATAGTTAATAGTTGAACCACTTCCCTGTTTCGGAGTTCCCGATTCCCTATTCCCTTGTTCCCAAGCACAAAGAACAAAAATTAATTATCCATTATCCATTATTCATTCCCAATATATTTTGGTTTCCCCATCTCCCCCATCTCCGTGTCCTTTGTGTCTTTGTGGTTCAATTCCCCAACTCTCAACTATCCACTATCAACTCCCCCATCTCCCCTATCTTCCCCATCTCCCCCATCTCCCCCATCTCCCCTATCTTCCCCATCATTGTTCAAAAGTCCCGGTTTAGGGAAAGCCAGTGAACACGGTAGAGTAAAGTGAATGTTTGAACCAAACCGAATCAATGTTTGATGTAATGACTTGGGCGAAAATTTGTCCCTTTCCTTTATCTTCTCCTCTCTTAGCCACCGCCGAAGAATCGGCAGCCAGTTCAGAGACTAGCACGTTCATCTTAGCGGCAGTTCTCCTGAGTCTGGTGGTGATCTACGTGGCCAGTAAAGTCGGGGGTGAACTCTGCGCCCGGATTAATTTACCTCCCGTCTTAGGGGAATTAGTGGGAGGTGTTGTTGTGGGGGTTTCTGCCTTACAACTTTTAGTCTTTCCTGATAGTGGCGCACAAGCCCAAGATTCCCTAGTGATCCAGTTTTTGCAATTAACCTCGAATCTCACCCCAGAAACCGCAGAACCCGTTTTCGAGACTCAAAGCGAGGTGATCTCGGTTCTCTCCGAAATTGGGGTGATTATTCTCCTGTTTGAAATTGGCCTCGAATCGGACTTACAAGAATTAATTCGAGTGGGTCCCCAAGCGGTTATTGTGGCCGTGGTGGGGGTGGTTGCTCCCTTTGTGGCGGGAACGGCTGGATTAGTGTATATTTTCGGTTTACCTGCTGTTCCGGCGATTTTTGCCGGGGCTGCCCTGACGGCCACCAGTATCGGCATTACTGCTAAAGTCCTTGCGGAATTGGGCCAACTCAGTTCTAAGGAAGGCCAAATTATTATCGGGGCCGCAGTGCTGGATGATGTTTTAGGGATTGTGGTTTTGGCCGTGGTTGCCAGTCTGGTGAAAACGGGAGAAATCCAAATCACCAATATTGTCTATCTGATTATCAGTGCCGGGGCGTTTTTGGTCGGTGCAATTTTACTGGGCCGGCTTCTTAAACCCTTTTATGTGGGGTTAGTGAATGAAATGCAAACTCGTGGCCAGTTAATTCTGACGGCCTTAGTGTTTGCCTTTGTGTTGGCCTATATTGCCACAGCGATTCAATTAGAAGGCATTTTAGGGGCTTTTGCGGCAGGCTTAATTTTGGCCGAGACGGAAAAACGGAAAGAGTTGGAAGAATTAGTTGTTCCGGTCTCGGATGTGTTTGTGCCGATTTTCTTTGTGGAAGTAGGCGCAAGAACCGATTTAGGGGTTCTCAACCCGGCTGATCCCAGTAACCGAGAAGGTTTAATTATTGCCACATTTCTGATTTTGGTGGCTATTGTGGGAAAAATTATTACGGGATTTGCCATTTGGGGCAAAGGCGAACTGCGGAAACTGGCCATTGGCGTGGGGATGATTCCACGGGGGGAAGTCGGGTTAGTCTTTGCGGGAGTGGGGGCCGAAAGTGGCGCACTTTCCTCCGCAACCGAAGCGGCTATTATTATGATGGTAATTACGACTACATTTTTAGCTCCTCCCTTATTGCGGGTGGTTCTACGAGAACCGACTCCGGCCTCGGAGGAATCGTAAACCCACCAACCGTTAAATTTGATCGATTTTGATCGATTTTGTGGCTTGTAGTTGGTACATTGAAAAATTGACGACTTCTAGCAGTGCGGTAAGCGGATTGTCAACCGAGGGAGATCGCCGTTCGTCATCGTTCATAGGTAAGGAAAGAGAACCTTGAAAAAACTCTGGCTACTTCTCAGTCTTCTGGGTATTTTGTTAACTTGTTCACCCGCCGAGGCCGCTCGTTTGGTCTTTTGGCGGTTTGAGCGCGGACAGAATCGTTTGGTGTTTACCACCGATACCCAAGTCCGTCCCCAGGCCCAGTTAATTAGTGATCCGACTCGGTTGGTGATTGATCTACCGGGAGTGCGTTTGGGGCGACCGTCGGCCAGTCAACGGGTGGGCGGCGCGATCGCTAATATCCGGGTCGGCCAGTTTAATTCTACGACCACTCGTTTGGTGGTGGAGTTAGCTCCAGGCTATACCATGGACCCCCAAGCTGTGAGCTTTCAAGGGTCTTCACCGCGAGAATGGTCGGTGCAGTTGCCAACCCCTCGACTCATTACCGAAAGTAGTGGGGGGGAGGGGTTGCCTAAGTTCCCTCGCTCGAATGGCGCGTCGGAGGGGTCAGAGAATCCGACTCTGGCCGCGTCTTCTCCCTTCCGTGTCACCCGTAATGGCTTTTTTGTCCGTCTCGGAGATAATGCCAATGGGCGAGTCAGAGTCCAACGCAGTCGGGAGGGCCAAGTGGAAATTAATCTCGATGGGATTAATCTCCCTGATGACCTGAAATCTAAACGGTTTTCGGTGGGGACTTATGGGGTGGAGACGGTGACGTTCACCCAAGAGAGTGCCTCTCGCGCTCTCATTACTATGGCGGTGAGTGAGAATACGACCGATTGGCAGGCTTCGTTAAGCCGTTATGGGGGATTGGCCATTGTCCCTGGGGAAGGATCGATCATTCGCGGCAGTAATGGCAATATTACCCTTACCCCACCGACGACGGTGGCGGATAATGGGTCAGATCAAGGCCAAGCTGAAGATTTGGCGGTGATTCAGTCGGTGGAGGTGGGATTAGGCAATCAGATTTTAATTCGCTCCAATCGACCCATTGAACCCTCGCTCTCGTCCAATCGGAGTAGCGGGGTTTATCAATTAAAAATTCCTAATGCTCAACTGGCTGATGATCTCCAAGGGGGCAATTTGCCGTCACGGGCGGCCAATTTGCTCTCTCAGATGCGGATTCGCCAATATAATCAAGAGGGCAGTGTGGAAATTCTCTTCCGCACGGTCAATGGGGTTGAAGTGGGGGAATTAAATCAGTTGAGTTCGACGGTGGTGGCGTTGACGTTACAGCGTCAGTCGGACACCAGTTCTCGGAATCCCTCACAGGTTAATATTCCCGTTCCCCTTCCCCCCCGCCGCACGCCGTCTGAGCGCACGCCTCTGCCGCCCCGCAATCCCCAACCGACGGGGGATTTGCCGGATGTGTCGAATAGTCGGGTGTTGGTGGTGATTGACCCTGGCCATGGGGGGAAAGACCCCGGTGCCATCGGGATTGGGGGGTTACAGGAGAAAAATGTGGTGTTGCCCATTTCGCTCCAGGTGTCCCGTCTTTTGGAACAGCAAGGGGTGCGGGTGATGATGACCCGCGATCGCGATTATTTTGTTAGTTTGGCCGGACGGACTCAAATGGCCAATGGAGCGCGGGCTAATGTTTTTGTCAGTATTCACGCGAATGCGATTAGTATGAGTCGGCCTGATGTGAATGGGGTGGAAACCTATTATTATTCTTCCCAAGGGCGAGTTTTAGCCCAGACGATTCACAATAGCATTATGCGCAGTATTCGCATTGGCAACCGAGGGGTGAAACATGGCCGCTTCTATGTGTTACGAAATTCTGCGATGCCTGCTTCTCTGGTGGAGGTGGGGTTTGTGACAGGCCGAGCCGATGCCCCCCGTTTGGCCGACCCCAATTTCCGCAGTCAAATGGCGGAAGCGATCGCAAGAGGTATTTTAGAGTATGTACAACGGCGGTATTAATTTCAACCGTCAACTATCCACTATCCACTATCCACTATCCACTAAATTCGCCTGAATCAAGACAAAATAGGGTGTAGTATTGCTAAAATCCAAATTTTTGCTGGTTTCCTTATGAAACAGGTTCAACAAAACCAAATTGGTGTTTTTGATAGTGGTGTTGGGGGGCTGACGGTACTTCGTCAACTCAAGCAACAGTTACCCGAGGAGTCTTTTCTGTATTTTGCCGATACGGCACGCTTGCCTTATGGAACACGCACTAAGGAGGAAATTCTCCAGTTTGTGCGGGAGATTCTCACTTGGATGCAGGCCGAAGGGGTGAAGATGGTTATTATGGCCTGTAATACCAGTTCTGCCTTAGCGTTAGAAGAAGTGCGCCAAGAGTTCCCGTTTCCCGTTTTAGGGCTGATTTTACCGGGGGCCCGGGCGGCCATTCATCAAGGCCGCTCTATTGGGGTGATTGCTACGCCGGCTACGGTGGCCAGTAATGCCTATCAGCGTGCTATTTTAGAGGCCGATGCGGGGGTGGAGGTGTTCCAAGTGGGGTGTCCGGAGTTTGTCCCCCTGATTGAACAAAATCGCCTCACGGATGTTTATACTTATCAAATTGCGGAGCAGTATTTACAGCCTTTACTGGATCGCTCTATTGATACGCTGATCTATGGGTGTACCCATTATCCCCATTTAAATCCGGTGATTAAGCGGATTTTACCTCCTGCGGTGAAGACGGTTAATCCGGCTTATGCGGTTGCGATCGCAGCCGAAAAAGAACTGCAATTACTCAGTCTCCAGAATACAAACTCCCCCCTCCCCACTCGCTTCTGTGTTAGTGGGGAACCTCAGCAGTTTGCGCTGTTATCTCAACAGTTTTTAGGGGAACATCCTCATGTGGAAAAAGTTTCCCTTCAATCGACTCACTTGCCAGCGTGCCGATTTATAGGGTAAATTATCTGGTCTCAAGGATTGATGGTTTGTAGGATAATTTACTCTGAGTCTGAACAGATTGAATGTCCTAACAGTCGCTAGAACTGACTTGCTGAGTTTTTGGGGAACTAATCTTGGCAAGTCGTTTAGCGAGTCTTTGGGCGAGTATTAATAAAACATACACAACCAGTAAATAACCTGTTGCTACTAATAAAATCATCATGGATTCACCTCCGGAATAAGGGATTGGTCTGCAAGCTAGGGAACCAGGTGAGTTAAGGGGATTTTTTCGGCATTGAGACTTTCAGCATTGAGACTGTCAATAGTTAGACCCAACTATTGAGGTTTCGGAAAGCGTCCATTTTTTGGCCTTTTCATCAACATGAGGCCGGAAACGGTCAGCGATTAACAGTCAAGTCATTCACAGTCTTGAATGCTAATGACTGATGAGGTTTCCGTAACCCGTTCTGACCCTTAAAACGTACTACGAGAGAAGTCACACCCTATCTACTCATCATTGGAGACTTACTGTTCTCACGAAGTTTCTCCGCAGATTAGATTCTGTTCTATGTTTTTTACGATTAGAAGACTTGTGAAAAGCAATGTGCTTTAGATGTCACTGATCTTTCAGGTTAAGAGACTTAAACTCTGTGAGTCAAACGACAATCACTCAGCTAAGAGACTTAGGCTAAGAGATTGAAGCTCATCTACCTAACTCAAGATATTTAAGTTAAAAGACTTAAATTAAGATACTTAGGTTAAGATACTTAGGTTAGAATACTTAAATTAAGAAATTTAAAGTAAGCGATTTAAACCTAGACTCTTAAACTAAGATATCCCTTCAACTCAGATATCTTGCTGTTCCAGAGCTTGCATCTCTTTTCTTGACTTACTGGGAAACAGTATACACTTGAGTGGCTGTTCCTTAAAGGTTACGTAAAGTTCTGTAAGAAACTTTCTTTAAGGTTAAGCCCTTGTGAGTAGAGTTGCTTCTCAGCATTAGCCAATCGACTTGAACCAAGCGGCCTGAACCCATCTGGGAGTGAACCCAATACTGGTATTTGCCACTGGTATTTGTTCGGGGTATAAACCCACCCATAAGGTGTGAACCACTAAACTCTTGAAACCCTTACTATTAGAATAACACAAGAATTTGACAAAAGAAATATTTATGTAAAAAAAATCACAAAAAAAAATTTCCCGTGAGGCCGGAGTCTGTTTGTCCCGAAAAATGCCAGAATTGGAGATTAGGGAGGAGCGAGAAGGGAAGCTAATCTAACACATCGGTAGTTTAAATGTATTTCAAGGTAGTATCATCGCAAAAGGGAGAAAATAGTACAACCCAGGTCATAGGTTAAACGGTTCATGATTCCGCTACAGTTACGCTTACACAATTTTCTCAGTTATCGAGATGTGGTGCTTGACTTTCAAGGACTGCATACTGCTTGCATTTGCGGCCCCAATGGTGCGGGAAAATCTTCCCTTCTCGAAGGGATGACTTGGGCGATTTGGGGGCAGAGTCGGGTGGCCAGTGATGATGATATTATTACCAGTGGGGAGAAGTCAGTCCGGGTAGATTTTACGCTCCAGAGTCAAGGGCAAATCTATCGCATTATTCGCTCCCGTCAACAAGGCCGCAGTCCGTCGTTAGAGTTTCAGGTACAGACGGAACAGGGGTTATTTCGGACGATTTCGGAGAAGGGGGTGAAAGCGACGCAAAAACGGATTATACAGACATTAAAGCTGGATTATGATACATTTTTAAATTCGGCATACTTGCGACAAGGCCGGGCTGATGAATTTATGTTACGAAAGGCTACGGAACGCAAGAAGATTTTAGCGGACTTACTCAAGCTGGACCAGTACGAAACCCTTTCTGGACAAGCGAAGGATAAGGCCAAGGAGTTCAAAGGCAAGTTAGAGCAGTTAGAACAGAGTTTAACTCCTCTGCAAGCACAACTGGACAGTCAACCCAGTCTAGAGGAAGAACAAGGGAAGTTGGTGCAAGAAAAGACTCAGTTACAGGAGAGACAAGCGGCGAAAACGCAGCAATTACAGGCGTTACAGACAGCACAACATGACCGGACTTCTTGGGAGGAGAAATTGCGATGGCAGCAAAATCAGTCTCGTAATTTAACTCAAGATTGCGATCGCATCAACCAGGCCATTACCCGTTGTCACCAAGACAAGCAGCATTTAGAACACCTCCTCCGTCAAGCAGAAGACATCCAAACCCGTTATCAAGAGCTACAACAACTCCAACAGCGCGAAAAATCCTTTGCGGATAAACTGCACACCTACCAAACCTTACAGGAACAACTGGCCACGGCACAACAGAATTTAACCCAAGAACGGTATAAAATCACCCAAGACCAAAACCGTCTGCAAACGGAATTGAGGCAACTGCAACGACAGGAGGAGGAGAACCAAACCTTCTTAGCCAAAGCCCCAGAAATTGAGGCCAATTTTGCTAAACTGCAACAGTATCGCCAACGAGTGCAGGACTTAGACCGTTTACAGGTGCAGGTCGCCCCCTTACAAAAACAGCGTACCACCTTGTTGGCCGAGATTGGCCAGACCCAAGCGCAACTCAAGGCTCGACTCGACCAACTGCACAGTCATAAAACCACCCTCTCTAGCATCCTAGACCAAGTTCCCCAATGGCGGAAAGAAGTGTTAGAGATTGATCAACAAGTGCAAGCATTGGATAAGAAAAAAGTTTATCAAAAGCGGGTACAAGATAAAGGCCAGGATAAACGCACGGAAAAAGAACGTCTTGAAGAACAGCAACGCACCTTTGACCGGACGTTACGGGAGATACAGCAAAAACTTGATTTGCTCCAACAACCGGGGGCCGTTTGTCCATTGTGCGATCGCGCCCTGGATGACCATTATCGCACCCACGTGATCAGCAAAACCCACCGAGAACAAGAAGACCTCCACCAGGAAAAATGGATCATTCAAGAACAGATCGCCGGGTGTGAAGGGGAATTAAAGAAACTGCGTCAAGAATACCAACAGATCAGCGACGAGTTAAAACGCTATGAGTCCCTGTTACAAGAACGCGGCCAACTCGAAGCACAACTAGAACGCAGTGGAGACGACTACGAACGCTTACAGGAAATTCAAACTGAAATTAGTGAGCTTGAAGAATCTATCCGTACTGGGAATTATGCCCTAGAATTGCACCAGCAGTTACAAACCCTCGACCAACAAATTGCAGACTTGAATTATGATGAGCAAAAGCACGCTCTGATGCGAGAAGAAGAACGGCGGTTAGGGAAAGCGGAAAAGCAACAAGCTCTCCTCGAAGAAACCCAACGTCGTCAAAAACAACTACAAGCGCGGAAACCCCCCCTGGAAACCCAGTTAAAAGCCACAGAAACCGCTTTAAGTCGTCTGAATGAGGACTCTCCCCAACAACAGGAAATCGCCGCGTTAGAGCAGCAAATCCGCGATTTGGGCTATGATCGCAGTCAACATCAATCCCTGCGCGACCAACTGCAACGGCCTCAAGTGCAGCAGTGGCAAGAACAATATTATCAACTGCAACAGGCCCAACAACAACTCCCCCAAGTGGAGGCCAAACTGAGGGAATGGCAAACCCTTCACCAGCAGCGCGAACAGGATAAACAGCAGGTGGAGCAAGAGTTACGGGAATTGGAGCAAAAAATGCAGGATATTCCGGACTATCAGGCCGAAATTCAACGGTTAGACCGAGAGATACAACAGCAACGACAACAGTTAGACCGTTTAATTGGGGAGGAAGGCCGCTTACAGCAACGTTTAAGCCATTTAGCGGAGACGAAAACCCGTTATGAGCAAACCCAAGAGCAAGTCCAGTCTCTCCGTCGTCAGCATCGCATTTATCAGGAATTGGCTCAAGCCTTTGGGAAGAATGGCATACAGGCGTTGATGATTGAGAATATTTTACCCCAGTTGGAGGCGGAGACGAATCAGATTTTGGCTCGGTTAACGGGAAACCAGTTGCACGTCCAGTTTGTGACTCAGAAAGCTAAAAAGAGTGCCTCGAAGAAGAAGAATGATAAGATGATTGATACTTTGGAGATTTTGATTGCGGATGCTCAGGGGACTAGAGCTTATGAGACTTATTCTGGGGGGGAGTCGTTTCGGATTAATTTTGCCATTCGTCTGGCGTTAGCGAAACTGTTGGCCCAACGTTCTGGTGCGTCGTTGCAGATGTTAATTGTGGATGAGGGGTTTGGGACTCAGGATGCTGAGGGGTGCGATCGCTTGATTGCAGCAATCAACGCCATTGCCTCAGATTTTGCCTGTATCTTAACTGTAACCCATATGCCCCAATTTAAAGAAGCCTTCCAACACCGCATTGAAGTCCGCAAAACTGAGGAGGGATCAAAATTGACGTTGTTAGTGTAACGGGATGTCTGTTGGGTGAACCTTTAACAAAAACCCTAAAAATGTATCTCAAGTTACATCAACCTCCTTCTGAATTTCCTAACCTAAACAATGAGAAAAATTGTAATTGGGAAAGGGTGGTCTAACTTGGTTTCTCATCTTGATCTGATTCGTGAAGGGTTAACCGACCCAACCTGTACCTTGACTCAGTATTTAGACCAACAACATATAGCGGCCATTCGAGCTACCAATGCTGCGGTAATTAATATTAGTGGCCGTCAGCGAATGTTAACGCAACGAACCGCCTTTTTTGCACTGCGTTTGGTGACTGCATCTAACCCAACCCAACAAACCAAAATTCGTCAAGAGTTAGAAGCAACATTACGCCTTTTAGAGCAGTCTCATCAGGCTCTAATTTTTGGAGATGACCGTTTAAATGTATCGGGAGTATTATCCCCCGAAATAAAAAAAATTTATTTCGCTCCTCCCCTCAACTTAGACCAAGAATTGAGAGCTTTTATTGCAGCAGGTTATCATTTAGTCAAGATGTCTGCGAATGAGTTTAGTTTAGAAAATTATCAACTCAATTATATCATAAAAGCTGCCGAAAGTAGTTTATTATTTGCTTTAGATCAAGCGGTTGCCGAGTATCAACGGGAAAGCGAAGAAAGAGACCAAGAAATAGAGCAAGAACAGACTAAATTTTATCAACAAAGTTGCCATGCTACAGCTTTAGCAGAAGCCAAAGCTAAAGAACTCCAAAAAACAGTACAAACCTTACAGAATACGCAATTACAGCTTATACAAGCAGAAAAATTATCTAGCTTAGGACAACTCATTGCCGGGATTGCCCATGAAATTAATAATCCCCTACAATTTCTCAGTGGTAATTTACATTATGCCTTACAATATAGCCAAGATTTACTAGAATTTTTAACCCTGCAAGCGCAACATTTACCCCAACCTCTCCCAAACCCCATTAGCGAACAAGCAGAAGACATTGAACTAGAGTTTATCCAAGAAGACTTACCCAAATTGCTCACTTCCATGCGAACTGGAGTCGAGCGAATTCAAGAGATTATTGCTAACTTGCGGAATTTCTCCCGTTTAGAACAAAAAGACCAACAATGGATTAATTTACAAGAGAACATTGAGGGGACATTGTTGCTCTTGAAATACCGTTTAAAGCATCAATGCAACGATAACCCGGTTGCAGTGATTAAAGACTATCAAGAACTGCCTTTAGTGCGCTGTTATGGGGGGTTATTGAGTCAAGTTTTTATGAATTTAATTGGCAATGCCTTAGATGCGTTAGAAGATGCTGAACATACGAACCCAAAAATTTACTTAAAAACCGAACAAGTGAACTCAGAACGAGTGGCAATTTCCATCTGTGATAATGGCCCAGGTATTAGCGAAGAAACCCAAGGGGAACTCTTTTCTCCTTTCTTTACCACTAAACCTGTTGGGAAAGGAACAGGACTCGGTTTGTCTATTAGTCAGCAAATTATTGAACGACATCAAGGGAGACTCATCTGTAATTCTACTTTAGGTGAAGGGACAGAGTTTCGGATTGAAATTCCCGTGAATGCTGTTTGAGGGATTTGCGCTTATGATAGAGGGAGAATTAGGCCATGAGTCAACCATGACAGCGCAGCATGACATTGGGGATAAAATTTGCGATCGCTTCCTAATTAAAGGCATTTTAGGCCAAGGCGGAGTCGGTGTCACCTATGCGGCCTTAGACGAACAAACCCAAGAAAACGTCGCCCTCAAAGCCCTATCCCTGCGACGTTTAGACGACTGGAAAGCCCTCGAACTCTTTGAACGAGAAGCCAAAACCCTCAAACAATTAGATCATCCCCAGATTCCCCAGTATATCGACTATGTGCAGGTGGATACAGAGAGCGACCGGGGGTTTTATCTCGCGCAACAACTCGTTGAAGGAACATCTCTTGCAGACTTAGTAGCAGAGGGGTGGCGAAGCAGTGAAGATGATATTAAAGACATTGCCCAACAAGTCTTAAACATTCTCACCTACCTCCACACCCTCCACCCTCCCGTTATCCACCGCGACATCAAACCCCAAAACCTCATCCGCAAAGCAGACGACACAATATTATTAGTGGACTTTGGTGCAGTCCAAGACACCTATCGACAAACGCAAATTGGCGGTAGTACCATCGTAGGGACTTATGGCTATATGCCCCCTGAACAATACCACGGACGCGCCTATCCTGCTACTGACTTATATGGGTTAGGGGCCACCCTCCTCTACATTCTCTCTGGAAGTTCCCCCGCAGACTTCCCTCAACCCCGCTTAAAAATTGACTTCCGTTCTCGCGTCAACCTCTCCCCTCACTTGACTGACTGGTTAGAACGAATGCTAGAACCCGCCCTAGAAGACCGTTTTAGCAATGCCAAAGAAGCCTTAACCGCCCTCACCACCCCCCTTGTTAAACAAGACAAAAACGCCCTCAGCAAACCCGCAGGCAGTCGCATCGACTTAAAGCGTCATCGAGACTCCCTAGACATCACCATTCCCCCAGTTGGACTGAGTGGCAATAGTGTCGGATTTTTGGGATTTGCGCTATTTTGGAATGGATTTCTTGTTGTTTGGACATTGGGAGCAGCAGCAGGAGGAGGATGGTTCGCGCTCTTTTCTATCCCCTTTTGGTGCGTCGGCATTTTTTTAATGCGTACCGCACTCTATAGTAGTCTGATGCGGACTATCTTAACCATCAACCGCCAAGAGTTTACTCTG
This sequence comes from Spirulina sp. CS-785/01, assembly GCF_028330525.1. Taxonomy (GTDB): domain Bacteria; phylum Cyanobacteriota; class Cyanobacteriia; order Cyanobacteriales; family Spirulinaceae; genus JAQMSD01. Next base: position 23,906 of record NZ_JAQMSD010000132.1, on the reverse strand, counting down.
ACTAAATACCTGTTAGGTTTCAATGTTCAGCAAAAACAGGGCAAAACCGCAGAGTTAGTCAACGTCGAGAAACAAGAAAGCTACAAGGTGAATAATCGCCCCATTATGGAGTTACGCTTACATCATGGGGTTCATAGCTATGCCTTCGCTAATGGCATCACAACGGTAGAGCAAAACTGGCTCAAACAGGAAATTAATCAATTTCTAGAGTCCCTTTGACTTCTGCATACACTGAACTTATTGGGAACGAGAATCGTGCTTTTCAGGTAAAATAGCCATTTAATGGGATGACCCTTTTTGTCAAGCAATACCAGTCTTCAGCAATGTTCCTCTTAACCGAATATGACCTACGCTCTGTCTCAATTTGTCCGCTTTGAAGAATTTATTGCCCAATATGGTGATAATACGCGCTACGAACTCATCGACGGAGAACTCAGAGATATAAACCCCTGCCTTAACCTGCCTTTTTCTATCTAGGCGAAACCCGCCCCATACGCCAAGATGAAACTGTGAGTTAACACCAGACTCTCAACTCAAGCTCCATCAGTTACCCAGAGGCGAAACGCATCTTTGTCCGGTGCGTTCCCTCTTTTACCTCATAATACTGATTCAATCATTACACAGTTTGGGGATAAGCGCGATGGTCGCCATTCTAGCCATCGCCCTGCTCTGTGGGGTTAAGAAACTCCTGTTTTTGACCTAGTGGCATCATTACCAAGCAAAACAGGACTTCGACCCAACCATCTTGGACTTATCAACCCCACCCCAAACCAACCGATAGAGAGAGCGAAATTAACTGGTTTTTAGACTAACAGGAGGAACAATGCCCAAAATTGCACGCCCCACCCGTCCCCTCGCCGATGTAAACCTACTCTCCCAAGCAGACGGGACCCACGAAGTCGTCGTTTGTTTCATGCCTGACCCCGAATTAATCTTTGGAGAAGGCGACACACGGGCATTTTTAGCCCTCGATGCCTCCCTCTCCCTCAAAAAAATGTACGGCTTTGGCGGGCCCTTCGGGGGCGACCCCAACTATGTCCAAGGTGTTGCCCGTAAACTAGGCAATATCCTCGCCGGAATTACCCTTTCTGGGCAAGCCTCCGCCATTTACTGGGCAGTCAGTCCCGATGGCGGTAAAATCGAGGAAATTGGCGAATTTAGCGAAGAAGACTGGCTCACCGCCTCGGTGGCCGGCCCCGTCGTGCAAAAATGGGGCCGAGGAACACAGTTACTCCCCGCTATCCAATACGGTTTTGAACAAGTCGCCAAAGGTGCAACCGGGACAATCGGAGTGATTATCACCGATGGTATTATTCAAGATGAACAAGACTGTATTAACTATTGCCAGAACATCGGTCAAACCCTCGCCGGACAAGACCCCGAACCCTTTAAACTGGTTTTAATTGGTATTGGGGAAGAAGTGGACGAAGGGCAACTCGAACGCCTCGATGATATGTTTGAAGGGACAGGCATCGACTACGACCTCTGGTCGAGTGGCATGGTAGCATCTATGCAAAACGAAGCGGATATATTGGCAGTAGTCTTCGGGGAATTAACCTCTGATATCGTCGCCCCTACAGGCCGTGTGGAGTCCCAGTCGGGGCAAGTTTTAGCCGAATGGTCTGACGGCCTCCCCGGAAAATTTCGCTTTATCCTCCCCCAAGGAGAAACGGCCTTTATCGTTCATACCCCTTCTCAGGATATCGTACAGGATATTTCAGAAGTCTTTGTTACAGCGTGAGCGAAATTTGAACGGGGGTTGCGTGGTTTGTCGTCGGAATAGCAAGTCCTGCCCAACTGCAACCCCCAGCAACTAAGAAAAGTGCGAGGAAAGAAAAGTGATGTCTAAAAATTATTTTACACTCCCTAGCGAGAAGACGGCCAAAGAATTTGGAAAAGTCAACATTTGCCGTCACGGTCAACAGTCTGAGGTACAGTTTACCATCCTCATGGAGTTGCAAGGCCAGGCCGCAGAAGGCTGGAAAACCGGAGTTGCCCTAGATGCCAGTGCCTCCATGAAAGATTGGTATGGGAGAATGCTAGAAGGGGAAGTGCCACCCCAGATGCTCTCCCATTACGAACAACAGGGTTGGGTTAAGGTAAAGTCGGAAGATGGACGAACCGTGCAGTCCTTTCAGCGTGCGGCCTATGAGGATGCCATACAACGGGGATATTTACGTTCTACCGAGAATATTGTGCAACCGTTGGCACGGGAATTTATTAGTTATTTAGCCGGAAATTTAGACGCACAAGGCGGTTCTACGGTCATTTATTGGGCGGGAGGAAATGGCGAACAGGTGGAAGTGTTGGGTGATTTTAGCGAGCAACAATGCCGAGAATTCGTCATTCAAGGAGCAAGCGAAATGACTTTTGGAGTGGGGACAAAATTAGTCCCTGCCTTGCGTTATTTCCTGCAACGGTTTCCTGATGCCAAGCGGGGAATGTATGTTTTTATTACCGATGGAAAGTTGGATGACTTGGCGGAAGTAAAGGAAGAAACTCGCCAATTGGCAAGCGCGATCGCATCGGGACAGCGTAATCTAGTAAAATGTATCCTCATTGGGGTGGGTGATGCTATTCATGAGCAACAAATGCTAGAGCTTGATAACTTGGAAACGGGAACAAATCTCGATATTTGGGATCATAAAATCGCCAAAACTATGCGAGATATGGTAGAAATTTTTGCAGAAGTCGTAGATGAGAATCAAATTGTTGCTCCCACGGGGACTATTTATGACGATCGCGGTAATATTATCAAGCGATATACCGATGGTTTACCTGCAAAAATAAATTTTACAATCCCTACTAATTCTCAATGGTTTGAATTAGAAGTTTTGGGACAAAATATTCGGCAAATTTTAACACCACAAAATGCAATGACTCATCAAAATTAGGCGTTGAGCTTTTCCTTATCCCAGCTAATCATTCCGTGAATCTTAAACACCCACTTTTTTGACTCTGCTTTCTCTGTGTTTCTACGGTTCATCTCCCCTTCTTTTCTGCTAAAACCTGCTCTTTTATACCTTTTAATGTTTTCAAAAGTTGCCGAAAATAATAATAACTAATCATGTAATATAGGAGGATCATAAATGTCTCGACGCTTACCTGTTTACTTACTCTTAGACTGTTCCGGTTCAATGTCCGGAGAACCCATCGAAGCTGTCCGTCAAGGGATAAAAGCCTTACTCTCAGAACTGCGGACTGATCCCATGGCTTTAGAAACGGCTCATTTATCGGTAATTACCTTTGAAAGTACCGCCCACCAAGCCATTCCTTTAACCGATTTAATGAGCTTTAAAGAACCCACAATTCGTGCGGGGGGATCAACCTCAATGGGGGCAGCATTGCAACTGTTAGAACAATGCCTCAAAAAAGAAGTGCGTAAGTCTTCTCCTACCCAAAAAGGGGATTGGAAACCGTTGGTTTTTCTGATGACTGATGGAATGCCGACGGACCGTTGGCAACAGGCCGCAGACCGTCTTCAAAAACAACGGACAGGTAATATTATTGCTTGTGCTGCGGGGAGTTCTGCGGATGAACAGTTGTTGAAACGCATTACTGAAATTGTGGTGAAATTGGATAACTTACAACCGGATACTTTAAAGGCATTTTTCCAATGGGTTTCGAGTTCCATTCAAGCGACTTCTAATAGTGTGGTGCAGGTGATGGAAGATGCCCCAGTCGATTTGCCTCCACCCCCTCCGCAAATTGCGATCGTTCCTTAGTTATTTAAGTACGATTCTCCTCCGGAAACGCTGCGCGAACGCATTTTTTGAAAAGTGCGATCGCGCTTCTCTAAGAATTCTCATCCCACCAAGGTTTTAAACTATGCTGATTATGAGGAACATATGATCCTTTCACTCGAACTGCATTAAGGATATCCCGCAATACTTGAGACTCAATTTGCTCAGACTCCGACCAAAATTTAATAATTGCTAATGTAGAGAGAATTTGTAACTTAGAGGTTTCTTGAGCAAAAAAATTAATCGCCTTTTTCTCATCCGTGGCCATCGACCATTCCCGGTGAAATGCGATCGCACCTGTGGCCGCTTCCCCGTCATCAAGAGTTGCGGCATAATTGACAAAGGTTTCTGCTTCTGCTTCTGATTCAAAATTGACAATAATTAATAAACTTTGCTCAATCGCCTGTTCAAATTGCTCGATATTCTCAATACGTTTTAACTCTTGTTCTACCTCCTGAACAATAGCCACCTGCACCGGAAGACTCTGTAAAATTGCTAAGAATTGCCCAGACGCACACAGGTTTAACGTACAACAGGCATCTAAAAGTAGATGAGAACTGTTAATTTGCATAACACAATATCCTGTCTAGACTTGGCGCAGGTCAAAATTAATGGCATTTTCTTGCATACCGCTTGAATGCTCTCGTAACGACTCAGCAATTTGACGAGCTTCTAAACGGTTGACTCCTAAAAAATTCGCAAATTGTCCCTCAGTAATTAATCCTTGATCGAGTGCTTCAATGGCTAAATGCTGATAGTGTATGGGAGTCATATCAGACCGTTGGGGAATATCATCCAACTCTAAATCTTGTTGAACTTTTCGCACTTTTAAACCGCGATCGCGCAAATTTTCCCAAGTCCCAGAAGACAGTAATTTCATGTCCTCTAAGCGATAAGTAAAGGCTTGAACAGAAACTCCGTAATAGTGAGCCAGCGTAAATAGATCAGTTGGTGTAAACTTTCCTCCATTGGCTCGACAACGATCATTAAACTGTTTTAATAAACTACTGGTGGGCATGAGAAAATATTTCGGAAAGGCTTCGGCAAGTTGTTCACTTTCTGGCATTCTTTGATATTGTCCTTCTAGATCGAGAACTGGAGTGCGACGATGGGCTAAAAAGTGAAGATAGCCATGGGCTAAAGACCAACGGCGACGTTCTTCTGGGTGATTAGCATTAATCCCCATACATCCCCCTAATTGTTCGTCATAACTATAAATTTCTGAATATTTAGGGGGCATGGGTAGGTAAAAAATTCGCAATCCTACCGTCGTTTCTAAAATGTCTCTAAGTTTTCCTATAGGAGTATCTCCAAGTCCTAGTCTTTGCCGTTCTTGACTAGCAATGGCTTCTGCGAGTTGTTCAATGGGCATTCCTTTCACCGCGTATTCTGCCGGATAATTGGTGGGCAGAGGTGAATCCATAATTTGTTCTAGTTCGAGATAATTTTGGCATAATTTCTCTAGTTGTAAAATAAAGGGTTTAATTTGTTCTGTTTCTGCTTCTGAACGCCGATAAACCGCCCGAAATTGCACCTCAAACGGTTCAATCACAGGACGTTGCCGCACAAACTCACTCACTGACTGTCCGTAAGCGTGAGCAAGTTTAATCAGTTCACTAGCTTTTAAACGGCGATCACCCTTTTCAATGGCCACCATCGTTGTCCGCGAGGCATTGATCAGTTTTGCGGCCTCGGCCTGCGTCATCCCCCGTTGTTTTCGCGCTTGTTGGAGATGTTCCCCCAACTGTCGCAGATCGATATTGTCTAGGATATTCGTTGCCATAATGTCCTCAATTTTGGGGAGTAACAGTTAGGCATTGTTCAGATGCCTGCTTGACATTCAGTTTTTGTTGATCTATTAGTCCAGTCGAGAGACGAGCGTCAACCTTTTCCCATTCTGAAACATAGGTTTGGTAGAGTCTGATGAGGCGGTTTTGTATAGTGTTTGGGGATAATCCCTCTACTTCACAAGTATAATCAACCACATCATCTAGTTCTGAAAATTCTTTGGAGAGATATTTCCATTGAAGATTAGTATCAGAAGACATACTAAAAATAGCATTGAAAGTATCGACCTGTTCTTTCATATGACGTAAATATAAACTTGGGTCTTGTCGTGGCGGTTTTCCATGAGTGATGACATAACGAGTATTATCTTCTAAGTTAACTGCGGCTAATGCTTGTCGTCTCAAAAGACAAGAGGAGCAATAGCCACACTGAAATGCTTCTTTTTTTCGATGGCGATGATCACAAGAAGTTGTGAAACATGATAAATGGTTTCTCTTGTCCCGAGCTAATGATTTACACATTTCTGCTTTTGTCCAGAAAAGAAAAGGATTTTTTACTGTAAACTGTTCTCCCAAAAGCTCTGAAACCAAATCACTTACCATGAATAAAGTTTTTGGATGTACAGAACGAGAGTGATCTAAACCGATTGTTGCTCTAGTATAAGGAAGATTAATTGCTCCAATCCCATTTTCATAGACAAACAACATTTTTTGTCCCATCAAATAGGCACAGGCAGAACCTAATAAAGTAAAAACCACACCTCGCGCACGGGAAAGTTTATTTTTTAATTGTTTACCACTTTTATTAAAATGGATTGGAACACGCAGAAGACTGACATGATTTGGAAAAATAGATTGTATTTTCTCGGCCACTGTTCCTTGGCGAGAGTGAATCATATTATTACTACCAGTTCCAAACAAAATAAAAGTTTGTTCAGGCTTCATTGTAAGACGAGTGTAAAGTCCAGCTAAAGCATCAAGACCACCACTCCACAATGCTACCTCACTATTGGTCATATTTTTTGGGAAAAGAAGCTGTTGATTTTCAACACAACGTCCATCTGTTTCTCGTTTTTTAAAGTGAAATACCCATTGACTTCCAGTTGTCCATATAAGTAAATGGTTTAACTTACTTTGAAAAGATGAAGAATTTAATAATTTAGGATTACGTACTGGTAATATTACATTAAGGCGACGTTGTTTTTTATGTGGCTCGTGTTTTGCCAGACGATCTGAAGCATAGATGGCAGCAGAAAGATCAATCAGGTCTGCAATAACGAGGGGAGAATACTCTTTAACTCTATTTTGAAAGTCTTCATCATTTACTGTGAAACCAACTGTTTGACTTTCATTAGTCTTATGATCAGTAAAATGAACTAAACCTCGGCAATTTGATATGGGGTCAAAGCTCATTGTATAGTCAAAAAAAATATTTTTTTCTGATTGTTTAAAAGTTGTAATCATAATAAATTTTCTCCCATATCAATTGTTTTAATATTATTACGACGTGGCCGCTTAATCTGATTTACACTTTTCCCTTGATTTAATTTTTTTGACCATCCTCTAGCGACCTTGATAATATCTGAACGTATACTTTGAATATACTCATTTAAAAAACATACATCAGCATCAGCATAATGCTTAACATTTGGATTAATACGTGACTCAAAATTAGATTTATAAACTTCTTCCATGTACTGACCTATAATAAGTTCTGGGATACTCTTGATTTCTTCTAATTCTCCGTAGCGAAATGAATGTATGATGCTTTTCCCTGCACGAAAAACCAGTTCTTTATCAGAATCTGCTCCCCACTGGCATCTATTTTTAATGTGTTCTAATTCCCGTCTAAGAGTCGCATAATTTGTCTCTCCATTTTCAATGGCGTGCATTAGATATATACCCATACGCTTTGCCAAGTCAATCAGTTGATCTCCTTTGCGCTTGATATCCTCTCGCAACGCACCCATCACATCCCACGTGAATTTTGGTAGTTCAGCTTTACCCTCACACAGTCTTTCGTAGAGAGTCCGGTAGTATCCAGTGGGTTGTCCAGGAATAATATCCCCATCAGCCATAGTTACTGCTCCTTTAAGTTGTACTCGATCATCAGAAACATCCTCCTGTTTAACAATGTCAGTCTTTAAGCTAAAGTATAACAAAAAAATGTCAGGATGTGTGACATGGTGATTCCTGCCTTAACCTGCTGAAACTTAACTGGCATCTTTCTCATCCCTCAGCCAAAATAGGATTAGACTGATTCAAGGGATAGGGATGAACACGCTACACCTACACCACCAAGGGGATATTATTGCTAACCGTTATCAAATTGTCACTCAGTTGGGACAAGGAGGGATGGGGGTGACGTATGCTGCGGTGGATACGACGAACCAGCAACGAGTGGCTATGAAAGCGGTTTCTCTGCGTCAGACCAAGGAATGGAAAATTTTAGATTTGTTTGAACGGGAAGCGCGGGTGTTGGCAACCCTCAACCATCCCCTTATCCCGGACTATCTGGACTATTTTCACTTGGATACGGAGACGGACCGGGTGTTTTATTTGGTTCAGGAGTTGGTGGAGGGGGAGTCACTGGCGGAGTTGGTCCCTAGAGGGTGGTCTCTGAATGAGGAACAGGTGAAGTTTGTGGCGAAACAACTGCTGGAGGTTCTCCACTATCTCCACAGTCTCCATCCTCCGGTGATTCATCGGGATATTAAACCCCAGAATATTATTGTCCAACATCAGGATAATAAGGTTTATTTGGTGGATTTTGGGGCAGTGCAAGCGGTGTATCGCAATACGCTGAGTCTGGGGAGTACCTTTGTGGGGACGTTTGGGTATATGCCGCCGGAACAATATCGCGGCCAGGTTGTTCCTGCGTCGGACTTGTATAGTTTGGGGTGTACGCTGCTGTATTTACTCACCCATAAGTCTCCCGCAGAGTTACCCCAAAGACGGATGCGGTTTGATGTGCGAAAGGTGGTTAAGGTGTCTGAACCGTTTGCAGATTGGTTAGAAAGGTTGGTTGAACCTGCGTTAGAAGACCGTTGTTTGTCGGCGATGGAAGCATTACAAACGCTGGAGAAGAAACCGCCTGTTGTTTCTACATTAAAGAAGTCTCAGCCGAGGGGGGGCAGTCTTCGTGAATCGGATGGGAGTGCTATTATTTGCCAAAGAACTCAAAATTCTCTTTATATTAAATGTCCGGCGACCATAGAACGATGGCAATATCAGATTAATGTGGGTCAGAGTTCGTCTTGGACGGAATTGCCTGCTCAGTTACGAGGGTTTCTGGAATGGATTATTTTTGCGGCTTATCCTTTGAATATTAACTTGCTCCCTGTTTATCAAAGTATTCTTGTTGTGCTGCTTATATTGCTGATATTTTTACAAGTTGATCTTGCTATTGGTCTGGCTTGGTTTTTAATCGTGATGTTTTTTTTCATGGGGAGACTTTATGCGTCTTGTGAGTTGGAGGTTTATCCGGAGTTTTATAAGATTAAATCCTCTTTTCTTTTTTCGTCCGATCGCAATTATTCAGGAAAGACAAAAAATATCTCGGAAATTGAGATTAAAAAGATTCCTATGAATAAATATGAAAAGACTCCGTATTTGTATATCTGGGAGGGGAAAAAACGATCCCATAAAATTGGCTGTCCTTCGTTAAGTTCAACAGAAGCGAATTGGTTAAAGGAGGAAATGACTAAGTTTGTCCAAGATATACAGGGCGAATCCTAAATATACAGCTTGTGGAATGTTCCCACTATAATAAGTCTAATGGTGCAATGCTCTGATTGTCTTTCCCCTGACTATTATTATGTTTCAAACTTCTCCTGAACCCTTTTTTTCTCAACGTTTTGCTTCCCAAGGCTTTTCTCCCCAGTGTTTAACACAATCTCAAAAGTGGATCAACCGTTTTTTTACAGAACTTAAAGAAGGGGTGCGATCGCTGCACCCCCAAACCCTCGAATTACTCTATCTCAATCCCACAACCGCGAGTTTATATGGTCAATCTTTAGACCAAGAGAATAATTCCTTAAACTTCCCCTTAGAGAGTATTATCCCCCAAGACCGAGAACGAGTCCGCAAGCGGTGGTTAGCGGCCAAGACTGATACTCAAGAGATAGAATACTCGATTCAATGGCCGGAGGGCCAAGTTCGTAAAATCCGCGATCGCTTTTGGTTAACCACAGACGAACAGGGAACCCCCCTCAGTCTCGATAGTATCCTCACCCCCCTCTCAGACCCAAACCCCCAAGAGGATCGCTTTTTTACCGTTCCCCTCGATCCCCTCTGTATTATCGGTTTTGATGGCTATTTTCAACGGCTCAATCCCGCTTGGGAAACTACATTAGGCTATACTCAAGAGGAACTCCTCTCAACCCCCTTTATAGAGTTCATTCATCCCGATGATCAAGAACGCACTCAGGCCGAGGCCAAAAAAGTGGGTGAAGGCCAAGCGACCCAATGGTTTGAAAACCGTTATCGTTGTAAAGATGGGAGTTATAAATGGTTTGCTTGGACCGTGGCCCCCTTTGTCGAAGAAGGATTAATATATGCGATCGCAAGAGATATCACTGGACAAAAAGAAGCAGAAGCAGAGAAAAACCGACTGTTAGACATCCTCGAAACCACCCCCGACTTTATCGGATCGACAACCCCCGACGGAACGGCCTATTATCTCAATACCAATGGTCGTAACTTCTTAGGATTGGGGTTAGACGAAGATATCACCCAATATAAAATCAGCCAATTTCATCCCCCAGACATTGCTCAACATTTGACAGAAGTGGCCATTCCCCACGCGATACAGCATGGGTTTTGGGTGGGAGAAAGTGAACTACAAACCCTCAACGGTGAACGAATTCCCATTTCCCAAGCAATTCTCGTTCATCAACGGAACGGGGGAGACGTAACCCATCTCTCTACGATTATTCGGGATATCTCCGATATTAAAGCCACAGAAGCGAAATTACGGGAACAAGAACAATTTCTCCGCAGTATCTATGATGGCATTGAACAAGCCATTTTTGTCATTGAGGTGACTCCCGACGGGGACTTTTACTTTCAAAGTTTTAATACCCTCGCATTGAATATGATGGGAGTCACCTTAGAGGAAGTTCAAGGGAAACCCCCAGAGGCGATTTTTGGGGAAGACCAAGGCCAAGGTATGCGATCGCAATTTCAATATTGCGTCCAACAAGGGGTCCCCGTTTACGAAGAACGCTATCTCCCCCTACAAGGTCAGGAAACTTGCTGGTTAGCCACCTTAACCCCCCTCCATGACGAAACCGGACAGGTGTATCGCATTGTGGGAACATCCAACAATATCACCGACCGGAAACAAGCAGAACTCGCTTTACAAGAGAGTGAAGAACGTCTCCGTCTCTTTGTCCAAGATACCCCCGTGGCCGTGGCCATGTTTGACCAAGAAATGCGCTATCTGGTCATCTCCCAAAAATTGTTAGACGACTATGGACTAAAACGAGAAGAAATTATGGGTCGGTCTCTCTACGAGGTTTTCCCAGAAATCAGCGATCGCTGGAAACAAATCCATCAACATTGTTTAGCCGGAAATAGCCAAACCTGCGAAGCAGACCCCTTTCCCCGACTCGACGGGTCCATAGAATGGGTACGCTGGGCCATTTATCCGTGGTATGAAACAAGCGGAGAAGTAGGGGGAATTATTATCTTTACCGAAAACATCACCGAACGGAAAAAAATCGAAAACGAGAAAAACCGCTTAATTGACATTTTAGAAGCCACCCCAGATTTTGTCGCCTCCAGTAACCTAGACGGCCAACAAATTTACATGAACCGAAGTCTGCGTCAATTATTCGGCATCACCTCAGAACAGGAAGTGCAACAAACGTACATCCAAGACTTCCACACCCCAGAAGAAAGCGATCGCGTCTTAAACACCATTCTCCCCCACGTCCAGACCCACGGCGTTTGGCAAGGAGAAAACCGCATCACTCCCCCCCAAGGCGACCCTATCCCCGTCTCACAAACCGTAGTAGCTCACTACAACGACCAAGGGGAAATCGTCTATTATTCTACCGTCATCCGGGATATTTCCGAAACCAAAGCCCAGGCCCAACGGGAAACCTTAATGAACCGTTTGGCCAGTCAAATTCGCACTTCTCTCGACTCCGACACCATTTTAGAAACCGCAGTTCAAGAAACCCAAAGATTATTAGAAATAGATCGCAGTTATTTTATTTGGTATCGTCAAGACCAAGACCCCCCTTACTGGGATGTCATCAAAGAGGCCAACAACCCTGAACTCCCCAGTTTAGTGGGAAAATATCCCCGTGAAGTGTTAGGAGGGTTTACAGAGAAAGTCTTACAAGGGGAACGAGTCCGTATTGATTCCGTGTCCACCTTTAACGACGATCCCCAATTAAAGCAATTTCTCCAAGAAATGGGCTACACTTCCTGTTTAGTCTTCCCCATCCATACCCAAGGGGGTCAAATTGGTTTGTGGAGTATTTGCCATTGTACCGGGGAACGGCCTTGGTTGGATGAGGAAGTGGAATTATTGGATACCGTGGCCAGTCAACTGGCGATCGCCTTAAACCAAGCTGAATTATACCAACAAACCCAACACGCTGCCGAAATTGCCCAACAAAACGCCCAACGGGAAGAACTCCTCAATCGCATCATTAACCAAATTCGCAATTCCCTCCATGTCCACACCATCATCAAAACTGCGGTGACAGAAATTTATACCACCATGAACCCCACCTATGCTTATTTTATCTGGTATATTGACCAAGGGGAAAACTCCTATTGGGAGATCGTCGAAGAAGCAAAACATCCGGACTTACCCAGCGTAATTGGGCAATATCCAGCCCAAGCATTATCCCCCTTAAATGATATCCTCCTCCACGGAGAAACCTTACAAATTGACGAAGTGCAAACATTTCCCGATCCGATTATCCGGGAATTTTTCCAAGGAATGAACTATACTTCCTTATTAGCATTACCCGTGAAAACACAATCCGGAAACACCGGAGTTTGGGTCATGGCCTATCAAGACACCGTACATCCTTGGCAAGCCAATGATGTAGAATTAATGGAAGCCGTCTCCACTCAATTAGTCTTAGCCATTAACCAAGCGGAATTATACGAACAAACCCGCAGTAAAACCAAAGAACTAGAAAAAGCCTATCAAGAACTACAACAAACCCAAACCCAACTCATTCAATCGGAAAAAATGTCTAGTTTGGGTCAATTAGTCGCCGGAGTAGCCCATGAAATTAATAACCCCGTCAACTTTATCTTTGGCAACATTACCCACGCTAAAACTTATATTCAAGACATCCTTAGTTTATTAGCACTTTATCAAGACACCTATCCCGAACCAACTCCAGAAATTGAAGAAGAAATAGAAGACATTGAACTCGACTTTCTCCAAAAAGACTTACCCAAAATGCTAGATTCCATGAAATTTGGGGCAGATAGAATTAAGGAAATTGTGAAATCTTTACGCACCTTCTCCCGTCTCGATGAAGCAGAAATGAAAGCCATTGACATTCATGAAAACATTGACAGCACCTTAATGATTTTGCATAATCGTCTCAAAGCAAAATCCGATCATCCCGAAATTGAAATTATTAAAGACTACGGGGATTTACCCTTAGTGGACTGTTATGCAGGACAACTCAATCAGGTATTTATGAACCTCATTAGTAATGCCATTGATACCTTAGATGAAAAAAGCAAAAATATCCCCTTTCAAGACTTAGTAGAACATCCCAACCAAATCACCATTAAAACCGAAATTCTCAACAACCAAGTTTACATTAAAATCGCTGATAATGGAGTTGGCATTCCTCCCGAAAAAGTCCAGCGCATTTTTGATCCCTTCTACACCACCAAACCCATCGGAAAAGGAACAGGATTAGGGCTTTCAATTAGTTATCAAATTGTCACAGATAAGCATTCCGGGACATTATCTTGTACCTCTATTTTAGGTGAAGGAACAACCTTTACAATTCAAATTCCGCAAAAGCAGTATTAATGAATGGATGATGATTTTAAATTTTGTGTAGGTTGGGTGTAACGGAGTGAAACCCAACATCTTTCTCCTTGGGGGTGTTGGGTTACGCTTTGCTTCACCCAACCTACAATCAACTATTCCCTTTTTAACCAAAAACTATCAAAAAACCTGCTTTAACCTGCTTTTTTCTCCCTCGTCTTTCTCGACACCCTTTGCAACAATAATCATAGAGTCTGAATTGTTGCAAAAATGCCGAACTACTCCCCCCCTCTCTCCCATCGTCGTCCGTGGTTTCCCAGTCAGAGACTGATCAAAGTCATGGCCGATGAACTCTCCCCCCAAAACACCGTAAAATGGCAATATAACCCCATTCCACCCCATGAACCTGATCCCCATTCCGAATCCTTCTGTCAAACCCTAAAAACCCCCCATCATTATACCCTTTTAGGGGCCAGAGTGCGGGGGAAAAAACACAAACACGAAGGAACAAACTGTGATGATTGGTTTACCTGTTCCACCAGTGGAGATTGGACCATTATTGCCGTAGCAGATGGGGCAGGTTCTAGACCGTTTTCTCGTGTAGGTGCAAGGGTGTCTTGTGAAGCGTCTGTGGGCTACCTAGAAGACCGTTTAAAGGGCTTAAAACTGCAAAAACGAGAACTTTGGTCTGTGGATACCTTTCAACGTCAAGAAGACACAGGGGCGTTTTTAGCGGAGGATTTGGAGGCAGTTCAATGTGCATTACACGAAGCAATGAGAGTTGCTTATAATGCAGTAGATAAAGCAGTCCAACAACGCCATCCCTATACTAAATATTACATCAGTTTGGGACACCGTTATATTGAGTTAAACGATTTAGCAGCCACCTTAATTTTAGTCGTACAAACGACAGTAAATTATAAAAACACCGAGTATAGTTTACTGTTCACTTGTCAAGTCGGAGATGGGATAACCGTTGCTTTGGATAACGAAGGCAATATTCAACCATTAAGTTGTCCTGATAGTGGCAGTTTTTCCGGTGAGACGGAGTTTCTAGTCACCGAGGGGAAATTAGAACGAGATGTATTAATGCGGAAAACATTTCCCTTTTTTCGTCCCCTGAAAGCATTATTCGTAATGACAGATGGAGTGGCCGATGATTACTTTCCCATCGAAAAACAAGCAAAGACATTATACGGAGACTTACTACTCAATGGAATCATCGAATTATCCCTAGACTCCGATAACCGTTTTTGGGGATATTTAGACCAACTCGAACAACAAAAACATCACTTTACCTCCCTAGTTCACCCCCTCACCTCTCCAGAAAATTCCCCTCAGCCAATCTCCATCTATTCCAGTCGTAAACTTGCCCGAACATTAGGCTTTTCTCTCCCAGACTTAATCGCCACCCCCCAACTCCTCACAGTAGCAAGAAAACTCGACAAAAACAACCCCACCCCACCCCCAGAAAAATTAAAACTCTGGTTAGACAATTACACCAAAAAAGGGTCATTCGACGACCGAACCGTAGTCATCTTACACCGTTAACCCTCATCCCTTATCTTTCCTTAGTGTCCTTTGTGTCTTTGTGGTTTATTCCCCCAAAAAATGATGAAAAATCTTGCAACCCTTTCCGACGTTGGACGACGGAACCGTAGTCATCTTACACCGTTAACCCTCATCCCTTATCTTTCCTTAGTGTCCTTTGTGTCTTTGTGGTTTATTCCCCCAAAAAATGATGAAAAATCTTGCAACCCTCTCCGACGGCAGACAAATCGAATATTGCCCTGATAAAATTGGCGAAGGGGCAATGAAAGAAGTTTATTTAACCACCGATCAAAAATCTGTCCTTTGTTTTTATAAAAACCCCGACTTAGCCCAAGATCAAAACCGATTGGCCCGACTCGATGCTATCCTCAAGAAATATAACCCCACCCTCGACCCAGACAGGGGAGACTATTGGCAAAATTTGTTTTGTTGGCCAACAGGAATTATCACCTCTCCCCAGTTGGGGGTAATGACTCCGGTTTATCCCCATCACTATTTTTTTCAAGAGGGGTTTTGTCAGGGGAAAGAGAAGGAAAGTACCTGGTTTGTCCTGGAGAAGTTGCGGGGGATGCTACCGGAGAGAGAACGGGGAGGTTGGTTAAATTATCTCAGAATTTGTGTCCTGTTAGCGCGGGCCGTTCGCAGACTTCATCAAGCAGGGTTGGCCCATTCGGATTTATCCAATAAAAATGTGTTAATTGATCCTACGGTGGGATGCTGTGTCATTATTGATATTGACTCTCTGGTGGTCCCTGGACTGTTTCCCCCGGATGTGATTGGAACACGGGGTTATATTGCGCCGGAGGTGTTGGCGACGGTAGAATTAGCGGTAGATGACCCGAACCGTCACCACGCTTCGACAAGGACGGATTTACACGCATTAGCGGTTTTAATTTATCAGTATCTTTTGGGGAGACATCCCTTAGAGGGGCCCAAGGTTCATTCTACGGTATCTGCGGAGGAGGATGATCGGTTAAGTTTGGGGAGTCATGCGTTGTTTATTGAACATCCTGAAGATCGGTCAAATCGTCCTGAGTCGTTAACTCTCCCTTATACTGCATTAGGACCCTATTTGCAGCGTTTGTTTGAACGGGCCTTTATTGGGGGGTTACATTCACCTTGCGATCGCGCGTCTGCTTTAGAATGGGAGAAAGGACTCACGCAAACATGGGACTTACTCTATCCTTGTCAAAATTCCGCTTGTCCCAGTGGTTGGTTAATTTTTAACCCTGCATCTCCAGTTTGTCCCTTTTGCAACTATCGTCAAGAGGGGTTTATTCCCCGTTTAACGTTAAGGTCGCAACGTCGTCCCGGCCAATGGTTCAAGGATCGAGATATTATTCTCTATGATCGGTGTTCTCTCTATCCTTGGCATATTTTCGATCATCAGTCTCCTAGTGAAACTGCAAATCGAACCCCCTTAGCATACTGTACTTTTCATGAGGGGCGTTGGCTACTGGTGAATCAGTCTCTCTCGTCTCTGAGGACGTTGGAGGGGGAGGATATTCCCCTGGGGAAAGCAGTGGAGTTAACTCCGGGGTTGGGGTTGTTGCTGTCTCAGGAGTCTCATGGACGCATTGCTACAGTTAACAGTTATCAGTAAACAGTAATCAGTTATCAGTCTGGAGTTGAACAAATAACAAATAACAAAAATGCTTACTCTACTTAAAACCTTAAAACAAACATTATTAGGACAGTCTGGGAGTTTACCTCCTCCGCAACCTGTCTCTCGGACACCTCAACCTGTTTCACCTCCTCCTCTGTCTCCTCCTCTGTCGGAGGATGATCTTGCGGACTCTCTGTTTGTAGTGTCGGGGAGACGGTTACAGGGGGATGAGACTCCTGTGGTGTCTCCGAGTCATTTGGACTTTTCTTCGGGGTATTCTCTGCAATATCAACTAGAGACTCTCCCAGAAGGGGACACTTTAACTCTGTTTCCTCCTCAACAAGAATATCAGTCTCCTCTCATTATTGACCGACCTGTGGTTTTGGATGGTCAGGGGGCCACCATTTGGGGACGGGGGGGGACGGTGGTTGCGTTAAATTGCGATCGCATTACTTTAAAAAATTGTCGCATAGAACTTACCGAACCCAACCCCGACAGTTACGCAATACAAGTTCAACCCGGATGTAATGTACAGTTTGAAAATGTGGAGGTTCGTGGAATGGTGACAGGTATCCCGTCAGAAGCAGGGGTTTGGGACTACCCAGAGTCGATTAATTTAGGACAACTTGCGTGGGGGTGTGACCACTCCTTTAAACTGCGAGTAGTGGTCCCGGTGACTTGTGACATTATCGCAGAAATTGCTGGGGTGGAGTTTTTCCCCCGTCATCTCCAACCCGGAGTCAATGGGGTGACTCTCTTACTGGAAAATCTTCCCCAAGATACACTCATTTTTGGGTCTGTGTTCCTAGTCTCAGACTCCCTGAAACGTCGGATGACGGTGACGGGACATATCCTCTCTCTCCCCGACGGGAAACCCCACCACCAACAACTCATCTGGGAAGCAAAAACCATCAAAACCACAAAATCCCCGTCTTTGTCTCAAAAGACAGTTAAACCCCGTCCAACCCCCCCAAACCCTCCGACTCCCTCTCCCGTCTCCTCCTCCACTCCTTCCCCGAAAATACGTCGTCAACAAACCCCCAATCTTACTGCGTCCAGTTGGTTGGTCAATGAACCGACTGGGGAGGAGTCTGGGACTTCTTCTCCAGAGGTGGGGATGTTTGCTACATCACCGACGGGAACATCTCACTCTACTACCAGTCATCCTACCTCGAAAAGCGGGAAACCTGCGATCGCAGTTCCCGATCTCTTTTTACAGGAGGACTCCCCCAAAAACAATAATTAAATTGTTTTTCTAGACCAAAAAAGATAGCCAAAAACAACTCTCAGGTTTCTTGAGCAGAATTGATCCAAATCACAAATTGTCTGTGATAAGATCAATAACGAGCTAAGAAAAAAAAAGACAGAATAGAGACAGTGAACAATTTAAAGGAGAACACTAACTAGGGAAATTGAACTAGAAACTCGAAGTGAGAAACTCGAACTAGAACAATCCCAAAACTGGGCTATTTAAACCCACGCTCATCCTCAAATTGTTTAAACTCGACTCTAAACTGTCAAGCTCTTAACGGCTAACTGTTGAAACCCGATCAATTCTTGCTGATAGTTTTTTAAGTCTATGGCTCAAAACGCCTATTGGCTTATTTCAATCGGCATAATTCAAAAAGCCTAGTCCAGACATCAGCTTACGAAAAAAGATGTAACTGAATTGACAAATTACCAACTTAATTCTATGTTACCGCGTCTCTAAAAAAGTTAAATATCTTGTATCATTTCTTGATATTTAGCTTAATAGTCCGTAACAAGGGAAAAACTGAGTTGGTAAGGCCGTTCTAAGGTTAGGGTGACAACAGCAGCAAAATTGGGTCAGGATATCGGGTACGGTTTTCCGTAAATTGTGCAAAATCCAGCTAAATTTATGGCAGAAGTTGCGGAATTTTGAAACGGTACTTGTAGATTTAGAAAAAGCAACACTTTTCCATCTTTTAGGACAGCAAAAAGCAATGGTTGATGTAACAGCATACACAAATCAACAACTCTTTCCTCAAGAGTCTCTCCCCCATTCTCCAGCGTCCCAAACTGCCAAAACATTTCTCTCAAACTTCAAGTTTGATCCCTTACATCCCCTCAAGCAGTGGCTGGAAACTCTCCCCATTCAGAGTCCAAAACTAGCCCATCGCCTTTGTCAACTAATTCCGGCACAATGTCCGTTTGAACGAGATATTACAGTCTTCGGCAAAGTATTATTTCATATTCCCCCTTTATGCAAACTGAACCCCTTTTATGAACAGTTTGTCAGCCTCCGTTTCCGCGCTTTATGCTATTTAGCGGATGACTGTGGGGAGGATATTAGTATGTATTGTTAGTGGGTTGAATAGGGAACAGGGAACTCCGGAACAGGGAACAGGGAACAGTAAACAGTAACCAGTAACCAGTTGTTACTCCCTACCTCCCCCATCTCCCAACTCCCGACTCCCGACTCCCATCTCCCCAACCCTGACGCTTGTGATGCTACAATCGAAAATCCTTAGTTGAACCAGGGATGAGGGGTTATGGCAATCATTGCATTACGCGCATGGTATCTCGAACAGTATGAACCCATTCGGGAAATCATTAAACGACCGCATGATCTGCGGTTGAGTCGTAATAGCTTGTTAAAATCGGGGTTGCGGGCTGATTTTCTCGATGATCTGCGGATGGTGGAAAACTCCGACTGGTTTGGCCGCTACCTCGAAGGGGAAACCGTCGAGTTTTATATCGAAGGGAGTGGAGGGTATGCCATCTCTAATATAGACCTGATCTCCCAAGAGATTTATTTCACCAAACGGGAAACCACCGCGTTTATTGAACCCCAAATCTTTTTTAGTTATCAGCAAGAGTATCCTACCTCTAGTGAAATTATTGGGGATGCGCTGGAAACTGCGATCGCAACCTTAAACCCCCGTTCTCGTCTTCCCCTCCGTCTCGAAAAAGCCGCCCGTCCCCAAGATACCCCCTTACGTCTCACCAGTGGTCAATTTCGGCAAATTCGCCGCAGTCTCCTCGTCATCGCCGACGGAACAGCCATCGCCCAAACCCCCGGCGAAGCAACCCCCCACCTCCTCCTCAGTCCCCACGTTTGCCTAGAACTAGGCTATGCTCTCAATAATAAACGACCCGGCGAAATTCTCCTCCTACAAATGGATCATTTCCACAAAGGCCAACTCCCCTTTGATCTCAGCAGTCAACAAAAACTCGCCTTTAGTACCCCCCAAGACTTACAAAAAACCCTCCCCCCCCTCCTCGAAACCCTCCTACAACGCTTTAACCTCTTTAACTGAATCCTCCTCAATCCTCCTATCGTCTGAGAGAATGTTATTTTGGGGAGGGAGTCTTAGTCATAACCCAGTGACCTTCATAGACTCCCCAACACCCAATAACCAAACATCCCCATACTGTCTGGAGGGAAACAAGGAGAAGAATTTATGCCCAGAAAGCCTGATGAATTTGCCGTTCACATCTTTCTCATGAGTGGACACCGAGAGGAAGTCCGTTTTCCGACTATCCAAGAATTTCAAAAATGGTATAGTGGGGAACTAATGCCCAAAGCCGATGATACTGGCTTTATCAATGTTCCTATTAAAAACATTCAAGGAGAATATATGGTAGTCCGTCCTAGTACGGTTGCCGCGCTTCGTGTTGAACCGATATTTGCCAGTAGTGTCGAACGACCCGAATATTAACTCCCCCACTATCTTCCCCCTGCAACCTGCTTCCCTAGCAGGTTTTTTAATCAATTCTGAAATGCTCTGTGGGTGGGCAATACCCACCCCCTTCTCCCCAAGTTGGGAGAGGGGGTTGGGGGGTGAGGGCGATGTATAACCACAAAGACACAAAGAACACAAAGGAAAGATCAAGGAGATTGTTCTTTACTGCTATGAAAAAAGTGCGAATTGGGCTGCATTTTCTCTTAGGACTGCTTTTTTGCTTAGGACTCAGTTTCCTCAACCCCCCACTCCCGACAACTGCCTCTACTCCAGAATCAGAGGCTAATTTCCTCGAACTCGTCGAGCAAGTCCCCGTCGAATACGGTCTGTTTACCCTCTATCATGACCGAGAGGTAGGTCATTACTATCTCGAAATTCAACCCGACCAACTCAACCAAAACTATCTCTGTATCCCTTCCCTCTCTCAAGGTATTGGAGAAGGCGATTTTGTAAATGGTCTGGCAGGTAATAGCTTTCTGTTTCAATTTCGTCGGGTGAATGACCAACTCCAGTTTGTCATTCCCAATACTTACTTTCGCACTCGTCCCGATGACCCCCAAGAAGCTAACCTTGACCAGTCGTTTAGTGACTCGGTACTCTATTCTCTCCCCATTCTGGCCACTCACCCAGAACGGCAAAGTCTTTTTATTGATCTGAATGAACTTCTCCTTCGCACAGAAAATATAATTGATCCTCATTCAAGATGGGGTCTGAATGATGATCTCCTCTCCTCCTACCAGTTTGACAAAAATAAATCCTATCTCAGCCAAGGTCGCGCCTATCCCCAAAATATTGAACTTGAAGCGGTCTATGGCTTTTCGTTGCGTTCTGGGGAGTCTCCGGTTCGTTTCTCCAATCTGCCGGATAATCGCGCTTTTAATCTCTCTATCCATTACAGTATCGCCCAACTTCCCCAAAATAACGGCTATGTCCCCCGTTTAGCCGATGAACGGGTGGGATACTTTATTACCGCTTATAAAAACCTTTCTAACCTTAACGAACGTGATCTATTTGTCCGCTATATTGAACGCTGGCATCTCGAACCCCAAAACCCCAATGCTGAACTCTCTCCCCCTAAAGACCCCCTTGTCTTTTGGTTAGATAACACTATCCCTCACGAATACCGAGAGACGGTGAGAGAGGGGATATTAATGTGGAATGCTGCGTTTGAACAAGCGGGGTTTATAGATGCTATCGAAGTGCGGCAAATGCCGGATCATGCCGATTGGAGTCCTGAAGATATCCGCTACAATACCATTCGCTGGAGTAATAGCACCCGTGCAAGTTTTGGAGGAATTGGTCCCCGCCGTGTGAATCCCCTGACTGGGGAAATTCTTTCGGCGGATGTTATTATTGTCGGCAATGTTTTACAGTCTAAGGTAGAAGACTACGAAGCCTTTTTTCATGGTGAGCAAGCATTAGGATGTCGGGGGGATGGGGAAACTCCGGCTTTATTTTCCCTAGAACAACTGGCTAAACAGGATATTTGTTTTGCATTGGGGGCCGGAGAACAACTTGCTCTCGGTGTCACTTCTTTGTCTGTGTTACAAGACGAAATTGCCCCTCCACAGGAGAAAGAAAAGTTTATTCGTCAATATCTGCGGTGGTTGGTTGCCCATGAGGTGGGGCATATTTTGGGATTGCGGCATAATTTTCATGGCAGTACCCTCTTAACTACCGAAGAATTACATAATCCGGCTATTA
This sequence comes from Spirulina sp. CS-785/01, assembly GCF_028330525.1. Taxonomy (GTDB): domain Bacteria; phylum Cyanobacteriota; class Cyanobacteriia; order Cyanobacteriales; family Spirulinaceae; genus JAQMSD01. Next base: position 1,824 of record NZ_JAQMSD010000132.1, on the reverse strand, counting down.
CTCGCAGTCGGGGGTTGGTGTCTTCTGTGATGGACTATGTGGGGGTGAATTTAGCCCCGGATGGGGTGGAACAGGGGGATTATTTTCCGACTCTGGTGGGGCCTTATGATCGATGGGCCATTGAGTATGGGTACAAACCGAGTGGGGTTGCTGTTCCTTTTGCTGAACGGCGGTTTTTAGACCAAATTGCCCAACGGGCCTCCCAACGGGAGTTAGCTTATGCGACGGATGAGGACTATTGGGGATTTAATGACCCCTATGTGAATACTTGGGATTTGGGTGAGAATCTTTTGGAGGCTTCCCAAATGCAGATGGAGAATGCTTTGGTGATGTGGGAACGGTTGCAAAAGCGATATCCGGTACAGGAGGATAGTTATAGTGAGGTGCGAGATAAGTTTAATGAAATATTAGGCCATTATTTTCGTCAGGCTCGCTTTGTGGCTAGGTTTATTGGGGGACGGTCTTTTGATCGGGTTCAACCTCGAACGGGAGTCAGTCGTCCGCCTTTTGAGCAAATTCCGGTAGAAAAACAACGGAAAGCCTTGACAATTTTGGCAAAGTATGTATTCTCGGATGAGTATTTAGTTTTTCCGCCGCAATTACTCAACCAGTTGGCCCCGTCTCGCTGGAATCATTGGGAGGATGATCGGCCTAGGGGTTCTCTTGATTATCCCATTCATGAGATAATTGTAGTTAGGCAATTTCGGATTTTACGATCGCTCCTTTCTGGGGATCGGTTGAGTTTATTACGCAATAATGAACTCAAGACGGATGATCCCAAGAGTATCTTAACGATGCCGGAATTATATGAGACTTTGAAACAAAATATTTGGTCTGAGGTGGTGCAAGAGGGAGGCCAGAATATTTCTACCCTGCGTCGTTCTTTACAACGCATATATGTAAAAATGTTAGTTGCTATGGTGTTAGATGATTATACTGTTCCCGAAGATGCCCAAACCTTAGCGTGGTATCAACTTCGGGAATTAAAAGACGCGATTGGCGGGGTATTAAGACACCATGGCCGAGGGTTGGATATTTATACGAAAGCCCATTTAGAGGAAACGCGCGATCGCATTACAAAAACCCTCGATGCCCGCTATGAGCGAGTCTTCTGAAACCCAGCATTCAACCTACGCTCATAATTGTCTCTTATTGATTCAAAGTGCGCCAAGCTGCTTGTAACGCAGCCGGAATATTTCTCACCATATTGCCTAACTTGCGCGTCCCACGGGTTAACCCTTGTTTCGCATTCTGCCAGAAATTGCCCCCAAGGCCCGAGGAGGGCGACTCAGCCTCAACCACTACCTCATAGGGGTTAATATAGCGAGGGGTGGAGGAGTTGTGCCAATGGGTGGGACTATCATCCCCTAGAAAGGGCAAATCTCGACCCCAGGACCGGAAGGGATTAAACCCTCTCCCGTCGAGGAAATCGTGAGTGGTGAGAAAATCCGGGTCATTCCAATACCGGACTTGCCGTTGGCCGTTGCGATAAATTTCTTCAAATCCTTGGACTTGGGGGTTAACCTCTAGTAGGGGATTTACTCGACTTTTTTTTGACATTAGGCCACAAAACCATACTTATAGCCATCCTTACGATGAATCACCTTTGAGACATAAGAGAGTGAAGTTCCCAATCTTTTTCGCTCTTGACGATTCCATTTCTCTAAGAGATATTCTCTTATGGTGTAGCCTTGGACTGTTCCTTGTTGGTACTCCTTCCCACTCATCTCTGCATTTTGCATTAACTGGGTGTCAAATTTAACTCGTTCAATCCAGATTTCATGGACTGGGCAAAACTTTAAAATTCTTTTGACCCAAGTTTGT
>NZ_JAQMSD010000131.1 GCF_028330525.1 Spirulina sp. CS-785/01 | reverse complement strand
TTTCCCAACTAAAATCTTATGTCGAGAAACAGAATACTCCTGATTGACAATTTTCGGACATCGAATCCTCAAATTGTCGGGCTATCCTTCCCGACGCTCACCCTGTCGGATAGAGCGCGGGGCTGTCGCCCCTAGCTCATCTAAAAGAGACCTCTTATAATGCTTTAACCTCCAAGTTTCTTGGAGGTTCTTTTTGTTGGTAACAGTAAGCTGTTGTGCATTTAAATTGGTATGTGGGAACAGGGAACAGGGAACAGGGAACAGTAGGGTTTTTCGATACCGGATTCCGTATGATAGGAGGGAACAGGGAACTCCGGAATAGGGAACAATCGAGAGTTCCCTGTTCCCTTGCCTCACAAGCCAATGAACACTTTTTCAGCAAGCCCTAATTAATAACACAAAATTCGCTAATTCTCCAAGCTGTTGGTTGAGGTCTTGAATCAGTGCATAACAAGGGTCAGGATTCTCTTGATTGACCTGTTGTTCTAGGGTAGAGGCTACTTGACTGAGGGCCTTTGCCCCAACATTACTGCTTGATCCCTTAATTCGGTGGGCTAAATGGGTGATAGTTTCCCAATCTTCTTGGTCTAATGCTTGTTTGATTTGCTCTAGATCGCTATAACTTTTTTCAACAAAGGAGATGAGTAATTGTTTTTGAATCTCCAGGCGGCCTTGAGTGATATCGTTTAACCGTTGGGTATCAATGGGATTGTCGGGGGGACTCACGACTGGGGGATTGGGGAGGGTAACGGTTTCCTGAGTTTTCGTTTCTTCTTTTTTAGCGGTGATTTGTTTCACCCAATGATTTAATAACACTTCTAAACGCTCTTGGGCGACGGGTTTGCTTAAATAATCATTCATACCTGCGGCTAAACATTGTTCCCGATCGCTGGGTAACGCATGGGCCGTTAATGCAATAATCACGGGTTGATCGGGGGAATTCTGACGGTTGCGAATGACTTGGGTTGTGGCGTATCCATCCAAGATGGGCATCTGACAATCCATGAGAATTAAATCATAATCCCGGACTTGCAACATGGCTAAGACTTCCTCTCCATTGGAGGCTAAATCCACCCCATACCCTAATAGTTGTAATTGATTGAGAATCACTTGCTGATTGACGGCGTGATCTTCGGCTAAGAGAATATAGAGGGGTTGTTGGGGGAAAGAACATTTGGGGGGTTCAACGTCAGAGGGGGGAAGTGGCTCTAAGGCGTTGGTGATTTCGCTTTCTAAGGCGGTGAGGAGGGCATCAAACAGGCGAGAGGGCCGGATGGGTTTGGTGATATAACTGGCAATTTCTTGGGCTAACCAGGGCTGTTGTTCGTCTTTGCTGTCGAGGATGAAGCCCTTATCCTCTAGGGGGGTATCACGAACACTTTGTTTAAGGGTAGTCATCAGGATGACTTTGGTGGGGAGTTGGGTGAGGGTTTGATAAAACTGCCGATCTGGGGCGGTGGGGTTTTCGAGAAAGAGACGTTTCTCGAAAATGGCGACTTGATAGGGGGTTTGCTGTTTGTGTCGCTGTTGGAGTTTGTGCAGGGCTTCTGCGCGATCGCAAGCCTCATCAGACTGCATTCCCCAGGACTGGGCAAAACAGCGCACCGATTGACGCACCGTGGCCGACTGATCCACCACTAACAATTCGGCCCCTGTTAAGGCCGTCGAGACAGAGGAGGAGGTTTGATGGGGAGAGGGGGTAAAGGGGATAGTAAACCAAAAAGTTGAGCCTTCTCCCTCCACACTCTCTACATCAATTTGTCCTCCCATTAATTCCACCAGTTGTTTACTAATCACCAATCCTAAACCCGTCCCCCCATAGTGGCGATTGGTGGAGATACCCACCTGGGAAAATTCTTGAAATAATTGCGATCGCGCTTGAGGCGATAAACCAATTCCCGTGTCTTGTACCGCAAAGCGGAGCGTCTGAGGACTTTGGCTCTCTGCATCCTGTTGCACTCGCACCACCACCTGTCCCTCATGGGTAAATTTAATGGCATTACTAATTAAATTCAGGAAAATTTGTCGGAGACGACTGGGATCACCCCGCAACTGTCGAGGAACATCGTGATCAAACAGCAGAGCCAATTCTAACCCCTTCTCCTCCCCTTGGGTGGCCAAGAGGTCGATCACCCATTCGAGGCATTCCTCTAAGTCAAAATCAATGGTTTCTAAGTCCAATTCTTGGGCTTCTAATTTCGAGAAGTCTAAAATCTCATTAATAATCGCCAAGAGGTGATCCGCACTGGTGCGGATAGCGTGGACAAAATCCAGTTGTTTGGGGCTGAGGTCGCTTTTTAACAACAGTCCAGCCATCCCTAACACTCCATTCATGGGGGTGCGAATTTCGTGGCTCATATTGGCGAGAAATTGGGACTTGAGACGGGCAGTTTCTAAGGCCGCTTCTCGGGCCGCGACTAATTCATCAATTTTATGGGTGGCAATAATAATCCCCCCAATTTCCCCGGCGGCATTGTACCAAGGATGAATTGCCCATCGACAATACCCTTCTGACCCGTCGGGATAGATAATGGAGTCTTCAGGGTGGGTCATAATTTCCCCTTGCAGGGCCCGTTCATGGATGCCTTGCCATTTTTCCCGTTCCTGATGAAAAATGTCGTAATGATACCGCCCTAAGAGGTGGTCTTGGTTGGTATAGTCTTCGAGCCATTTTTGACTATAGGCGAGATAGCGCATTTGCCGATCTAATAGGGCTATGGCCACGGGGGCATTGGTGATGATCTGGCGCAGTTGTTGTTTTTCTCGTTCTTTGGCTTGCGCGATCGCTTTTTGCGGGGTAATATCCCGCACGGTACAGTAAATTGACCCTTCAGAACTGCGGGTCATGCCCCAAGAGAGCCATTTATACTTCCCGCTTTTACTCCGATAGCGGTTTTCAAAGCGAATATAGTTTTCTGGACTTTGTAAAATATGGTCAAGTTGCTGTTGGGTGGCTTCTCGGTCTTGGGGATGGACGTTTTCGAGCCAAGGGGTGCTAAGGAATTCTGCGGGGGTATAATCGAGAATGGGGGTGATAGCAGGGTTGATCTGTTGAATGTTACCCTGGGAGTCGGCAATGGCAAGAATATCGGCGGAGAGGTTAAAGAAGCGGTTGAGTTTTTCTTCGGCTTTTTTCCGGTCTGTAATATCGGTGGAAATGCTACACAGGGCATAGGTTTCCCCTTGGGCCGTTAAGAGGGGAAATTTTACGGAGAAGTAGGTGTGCAGTCCGTCTTGGTGTAGGATTTGTTCTTCGACTTTCAGGGAGGTTTGGGTGTTGAGGACTTGACGATCATATTGGTCTAGGGTTTGGCTGGTAGCGGGGGGAAAGAGGTCGCTGTTCTGTTGCCCGATGATCGCTGATGCGGGACGCTGTACCACTTGCTCAAATTGCCGATTGACGAGGGTGAAACGCCCCTCTAGGTCTTTAAGGTAGATGAGGGCGGTGGAGTGGTTTAAGATGGATTGGAGTTGGCTTTGGGTTTCTTGACGGTCTCGGATGGCGGTTTGCAGGTCTTCAACGGCTTTTTGGTATTCGACGGTGCGCTGTTGGACTCCTTGTTCTAGGGTGTGTTGGGTTACGGTGAAGGTGGTGTGTTGGTGGAGGAGTTGTCGGATGAGGAGTAGTAAGAGGGCGACTGCTCCTATGCTGGACAAGGCGGTTAAGAGGGGGATCATGGAGGTGTCCCAAGGGGTAAAAGGGGTGATTTCTAAGACAGACACAATCCCCTCGACTAACATGAGGATCGCTACACCGAGGAAAACGGTGAGGAAGGGGGAGTCGAGAGGGTAATTTTTTCGGAATTGAAAGAGAATTAGGGAAATCGTGAAAGATGCGATCGCAAGGATTATATAAATAATACTCTGTGGCCCTAGCATAGTGGGTAGGGATTGACCCGTAAGCAGGATAACTTCTCCAGTCAACCCCAAAAAAAAGTCAAGATAAACCATAAAACAGAAGCACGGGTGAAGGAATGAATCAATGATTCAGGAAAAGAGTCACTGAGCTAACTGCTAGGAAGCTAGGCCAAGAGCCTTGATTAGCGGACTAGGAGTTATGGCCATGAGTCTTCTTTGTCTTCACTTGACAAGTCCAACAACTCGCAGGTTGTACGATCCAGTTGATGGTACAACGGACTGAGTTTAGAGTTTCAAGATTTAAGTATTTTTGAGAGAACAGGACATTTCGTCTTGTTTCGGATTATGAGCGAAATAACAATAGAGATTTTGAGAACAAGGCTCGGTTGACGATAATTTTGGTATTGTGACTGATCTTAGCTTAATCATTCCGGAAATGGAGCGAGTCTCGACACGGCCCTAGCTTGCCCAACCCAGACAAGCGACTCCCTTTAAAAATAACTGTAAAGCTATATAATGTTACAAGGTAAATTTGGAGTTTGAGTTGTCATGGCCAGCTTTAATTGGATCACTGCCCTCATCGGAGGCATTTTAATTGGTCTGAGTGCCACTGTCTTACTAGCCGGAAATGGTCGAATTGCGGGGATTAGTGGCATGATCAACGGGGCGATTCGGTTTTCCGCGAGTGAAGCCTGGCGATGGGTATTTTTAGCGGGAATGTTAGCCGGGGGAGCAATTTACGAATACGGGTTTGCCGCCCAACCAACTCCCACCTCTAATTTTGCCCCCGTTTTAATGATTGTCGGCGGCCTATTGGTGGGAATTGGGACTCGTGTAGGGAATGGATGCACCAGTGGTCATGGCGTGTGTGGATTAGGCCGATTATCCGCGCGATCGCTCGTTGCTGTGTTAACATTCCTCGCCACTGCCTTCATTACAGTCTATCTTGTTCGCCACGTTTTTAATTGATAATGGATAATAGATAATTGATAATGAATAATTGATAATTAGTTACTATTCCCGATTCCCGATTCCCCATTCCCTTATTCATAAACAACCATGAAAACACTTACAGCATTAATCGCCGGAATTTTATTTGGATTTGGCCTCGGATTATCACAAATGATTGATCGAGAGCGCGTTTTAGGCTTTCTCGATCTAGCCGGAACGTGGGACCCCACCTTACTCTTTGTATTAGGAGGAGCAGTAGGAGTGACAGTCATCACGTTTCGTTTCATCATCGGTCGCTCTCGTCCCTTCTGGGGCGAGAAATTCTACCTCCCCACCAAACAAGACATTGACCCCCGTTTAGTCATCGGAGCAGCCATTTTTGGCATGGGTTGGGGAATCAGTGGTTATTGTCCCGGCCCTGGATTAACTGCCCTAGTTTTAGGCATAGCCAACCCTGTATTATTTATGGTTGCCTTCCTAGTCGGTTCTTTAGGCGGACAATGGCTCTTAAACCAATTTCAATCTAAGCAACAATTAACAATAAACAATTAACAATTTTGTTATTTGTTATTTGTTTTGACTTGCTCCTTTGTGTCCTTTGTGTCTTTGTGGTTCACCAACTCTCAACTCTCAACTCTCAACTCTCAACTCTCAACTCTCAACTAACTCCTGTCCTCGTTCATACAATGCCTTAGCATAATCAGTCCAAGTGCCTTTTCCCCAGTAGCGGAAACAACTGGTTTGTAATAACAGATTGTACAATAATGCGGCTTGATACTCCTGAGATTGGGTGATTTCGGGGTTTTCTGCAACGAGGGGATCGAACTTTTCGTGAAACTTCGCGCTTAATCGTTGCATGGGTTGTAATACCGACTCATAGCCCTCCACCCAACTGATATGATTCGTCCAAGATGCGCCCTCAGTGCTAAAGTGGGGGTCATGGTCTTGTAAATGCGCGATCGCACGTTCCACCCCCTCTGGAGTCACCGTTTCCCCCACCCGTTGCCAAATCTTAGCTTGTCCAACCCCTTGACAAATGGGCAAATCTGTGAAACGAATCCCCGCCTGTTCCAACAACTCCAGATACTCCGTACCATTCATCCCCACAACACCACCATTATCCTTAATCTCCCCCCAAACCGAAGGAAAATCACGGGGAAACTCATTCATCATCACCCCCCCATTCTCCCCATCCGCAATTTGAGACACCAAACTCGGCACAACAACCCCATTAACCTCCTGTTTTCCCAACCCCTTCGCCTCATGATAGGGTTGCATCTGTGCAACTAACTTTGTATCCGATCCCTGAGTTTTAATCAATGCCAGGATACTCAGCGTCTCCCCTTGAGAATTGCGAGCCACCAACTGATTCGGGATATACTTATCCTCATGATGGAGAGGAGTCCCATCCGTTCGCTCCACCGTATGTTCCTGCACCAACAACCAACGATACCCGCACTCCTTCAACGCCTTCACATACTCATACAGCGTATCGGGATGGTTGGGGAGGTGCATCTCCGGAGGAGAAAACCCCTTCACCCGTCGTAACGCTTCCTCCCCGAAAATCGCGGCAAACTGATGTTGCCAGGCTTGCAAATGTAACTTAATATCTGGAATAGGCGTAGAAGACACCACCCCATGACCCCACATCGTCCCCAACCATTCCACATGGGAGTAAAATTGAGCATCACAAGTAATCCGCCGCAGCTTCCCTAAAATATCCTCCCGGTTCATCTGTTGCAACCCCCAGAGCAGATTCCCCGAATAATCCAACATAATACGCGGATTACACCCCTGTTGCACCAACTCCGGGATCATATCCCCCATGCGACTATAACACCAAGCAAACGGCTCTGCATTGTGATTATCCCCCTCATTGGGATGCTCAAACATATACTGTAAATTATTAATTAACGCTCCATTCTCCCCTGCGGGAATCGTCGGTTGGTGCATATGGAGAGCGCACGCAAACCCCGCCGTAATCCCCTCCAGATTAAGATTACTATAGGGCAGCATCACAGGCTCATCATGCTGGACAATGCCTTGAATTTTAGCCTCTTGTCCTGCAATAGGAGGGAGTTGGGTAGAAATTTGGGAGGAAAGCGTTGGCATAAGAATAGCTCATCATTAGCAGGTCTTTCTCTTACCTTACCGGGAAAACCCAAATTTCTCCCTCCTTTCCCCCTAGAAATATTCCTTAATCTGCCGCCAAATTATTGTACAGTAAGGCATAGGTGGATTTTGAGGGTTTTGCCGATGGCCGAAGCAACCATAAAACTAGACCAGTTTTTGAAACTCCAAGGACTGGTACAAACTGGAGGAGAAGCAAAACTTCTCATTCAAGCTGGAGAAGTCTTAGTCAACGGAGAAATTGAAACCCGACGAGGCCGTAAATTAGTCCCCACCGACGAAGTAACCCTCGATGGATACACCTATCCTGTAGAATTAACAATTAATAATTAACAATTGAGGATTTGGTTAATTGTAGCGTAACCCAACATCCCCCCGTGAAAAACGTTGGGTTTCACTCCGTTACAGCCAACCTACACAGAAATATTAGGTGAGTCACCTTGACAGGGCTGGCAATGCCCACCCTACACCTAAATTTTTAATTTTCCGATTGGTCGATTAACCCGTTTTAACGGGTTTTAGCTATTAGCCTTGGGTTTTAACCCAAGGCATATAAAGGTAGCTACGAACGAATTAATTTTTAGTGGTTTCTGTAGGTTGGGTGAAGCGTAGCGTAACCCAACATCCCCCCGTGAAAAACGTTGGGTTTCACTCCGTTACAGCCAACCTACACAGAAATATTAGGTGAGTCACCTATCAACCCGTTTTAACGGGTTTTAGCTATTAGCCTTGGGTTTTAACCCAAGGCATATAAAGGTAGCTGTCTCTCTTATAGGACTGTGGAATAGATCAAAGTTCTGTAGAATGCAAGAAATTGTAACCTAGTCAAATTTACTTTGATGAGGGGTGGGTTTTATCCACCAGGCGAGTCCTCCTAACCCTAATAACCCCATTACCCCCGCTAAGGGGTTTAGATCAATGCCTGTTACCCAAGGGGGGACTTGTTGGGTATATTCAACTAACTCGCCTACGGAGATGATGTAATAGCCCCAGACTAAGCCCGTATGTAGCCCTATGGAGAAGCCTAAACGGTTCTGATGGCGGCGTTTGGCCCAAACTAAAATTAACCCCAAGAGGACTAAACCGGGGAATTGGGGGAAGGTGCGAATAATCTCGGAGAGGGGTTTAATAAAGTGGAGGATGGCGAATATGAGGGCATTAGACCACAAGGCCACCGTGGGCGAATAGTCTTTTTCGAGTTCGCTGAGAAACCAACCGCGAAAGAGGAGTTCTTCGGCTAAACCAATGCCCAATGCGGAGAGGAGTCCTTGGGCAATGATGGGGAGGAGGGAGGGGGGAGGGGTGACTTGGGCCCATCCTAAGAGGGCCATGAGGACAAATAAGAGTAGAATTTGGCAAAACCCGATCGCTAACCCATTAACCCATTCTATGCCCATTTTGCGCTGCCATTGCCAGCCATATTGCTCAAAGGGGTGGGGGGTGGTGTGGACTCGTTTGCCCCAAAAATAGGCGAGGGTGAGGAATTCGAGATAGAGGATAGTGAGGGTGAGAATGGAGGTTAAATTGTCGTCTTCTAGGAGTAAATATAAGGGTAATGCAAAGGGTAGCCAAATTATGAGTAATATCCCCACAAAAATGCCCAGCCGGAGTGGGGCTGGGAATTGTGCAATAGGGGTAGGGTTGAGTTTCAAGCGGGATACTCCTTTTGTTTGAGCGAATGTGCCTTTTTAGTCATCCGGTTCATTCATCCGGTTCATTCGTCCGGTTCAATGGTACTGGTTAAACCGTGGGTTTTTAAGGTTTCACAATAAAACTCGGCGTGTTCTAAGGCACAGGTAATGACGAGGGCAACCCCGCTATTGTGGGCCTCCATCATGATACTCACCGCTTGGGGTTGGGTGAGACTGGGAACGGTTTTGATGAGGGTTTGCACGACGTACTCCATGGAGTTGAAGTCGTCGTTATGGAGTAACACCTTATAACGAGGGGCGGGTTTGCGAACAGTATCTGATTTTTGGGTAACAGATGGTTTTTCTAAGACATCAGTGGACATAGGCATAGACCTCCGTGGCTGCGTTTCTGTGGCTTTTGGGGTAAATATAAAAAATTATGACAAAACTTTGTCTAATTGTATCGAATTGTGTTGAATCTGAGGGAAGAAATCCGACTCTACGGATAGGTTTTAATAGAGGGTCATCATTAAGTCTTGTTGGTATTGACGGGTTAGGGGGTGTTCGTTGCCGAGGAGGGCAAAAATGGCGGTCATGGCTTTTCTGGCCCCGTCTTGTTTATACTTGCGATCGACTTTCACAATGGCTAAAAAGAGTTGTAGGGCGGCTTCATAGCGTTCTTCGACGGTTAAACGACAGGCTTGGGCGTATTTTTGGTCAAGTTCGCTGTTTCCGGGGTTGGCGGCGGCCTGTTGGAAGTCTAGGAGGGCTTTGACGGCTTGGGCTTGACTGACGTATTCGGGGCTATTTAAACTCAGGGAGTCGAGGAGTTTAATGGCTTCGGTCCCTTTGTTGAGACGGATGAGGAATTTGGCTGCGTCGAGGATGACGAGGGGGTTGTTGGGGTATTTTTTAAAGAGTTGGTCAAAGAGACGTTTGGCGGTTTTTATTTTACCAGATGCGATCGCAGTTCTCGCTTCAGCCAGTTGGGTTTCTAGGCCCGACTGGAGGTTGAGATGACTCAAAAAGTCTCTCAGTTGCGGTTCGGATAATGCTCCCACAAAACCGGGCTGCATTTTCCCGTGTTGTACGATGCGCACATCGGGTACTCCTTCAACTTGAAATTGCGAGGCGAGTTGGCTATTTTGGTCAATGTCTATTGTGGCTAAGATGCAATCATACTCGTTGACGAGTCGTTCGAGGATGGGTTTTAAGATTTGACAGGGGCCGCACCACGTTGCATAGAAATCAACAATCACGGGGGTTTGGTGGGATTTTTCCACCACTTCGGTTTTATAGTTGTCCTGGTTGACTTCTACAGACGATCCCATAGTGTCACTCCTTGGGTTTGAATTAAGGCTTTTCTGTATCTTATCAGGAGTCTTGAGGTTGTTGCCTTTTGGGACTGTCGGGAGTTGGGGAGTTGGGGAGTTGGGGAGTTGGGGAGTTGGGGAGATGGGGAAGATGGAGGAGTTGGGGGAGATGGAGGAGAACCAACTATTCCCTATTCCCTGTTCCCTATTCCCTATTCCCTATTCCCTTTTTCACAACCAACTCCCATTTAAGTATAAATACTGTTGGCGGTCTAAAAAATTAGCAGAGTATAGTAGAAGATATCCGAACCCCGGCTACTCCGGCATCTTTCTCCCGTAAAGGGGTTAATGTTTCTTGTCCCTAGTCCTATATCAACTATCCGTAATGTTACTGAAAACCCGGTTTCGGCCAACACTTCCCGTCTTTAAACCCACTACCTCCCCTCCCAAAACGCGAAACTCAGGTTGGAGAGTGATACTAATATTTGTAATTCTCACCCCACTGTTAGGGAGAGGAGGATTTTTGTTATTTCGTAGTTTTGTGGCAATGTTTTCCTGTGTTGGAATGTCAATTCCTATTGGAGCAGAAAACAATGTGGGGGCGATGAACCGCGCTCAACAACAATATTTTGAGGAACATAATACTTTTGGCAGTTCCCTAAAAGACATTAATGTTGATATCTCTAAAAAGACAGAAGACTATCGTTTTTTAGTGCAAAAAAATGATCAGGCTGTCTTTCATTATGCTTTAGCCAATAATCCCCAAGAACATCCCTCTTATATTGGCGCAGTGTACCCCCTTTCTCCTCCAAAAAACACGCTCCCTGAAACTGAAGGGAGTCCGGCTAAAACGGTGACTAAAATTTGCCAACTGGATGTCACTGCCCAAACTATTTCTTTAGCTAAACCGCAATTAAAGAATAGCGCAGTTCTTTGTCCTCCTGAGCCTTCATAAAACCTCCCTATCTCTCATGTTTCCCACTGTCTTTGCCGGGTTTTTACTGCTGTTACTCATTCTTGTCCCGTTAGAACGGAAATTCGCTCGCTTCCCGCAAAAGGTATTCCGGTTCGGATGGTTGACTGATTTAATTTATTTTTTTACCGGAAGTGCCATTGGTCGCGGGTTTACGGGTTTAATTTACATAGCATTTTTTAGTATTTTTGTCAACCCTTTACCGTGGCAAAGTACGATACAAAATCAGCCTTTATTGTGCCAATTTGTAGAAACGGTTTTAATTGCTGAAACGGGGTATTATTTCGCTCATCGTTTACTCCATACTGTCCCGATGTTATGGCAATTTCACGCCATACACCATAGTAACGAGTCTTTAGATTGGTTGGCAACGGTGCGGGTTCATCCTTTTGACCAATGTTTTACTAAGTTTTGGCAATTTACTCCGTTACTTATGCTGGGGTTTTCTGAGGCTAATTTGGCGATTTACGCGCTTTTTTCTTCGATTATTGCTTTTTTTATTCATAGTAATCTTAATTTTAATTTTGGGCTTCTCAATTGGTTTATTACTACTCCACAACTTCACCAGTGGCATCATGTTAATAACCCACAAATTTATAATAAAAATTTAGCGGCGCAATGTCCTTTACTGGATTTAATTTTTGGGACTTATTATTTGCCTTCTTCTCCTCCTCCCCATCATTTAGGGGTTGCGGAGTCTATTCCTGTGAACTATTTACAACAATTGTGTTATCCGTTACAGAAAATTTATGAAACTTCCTCTGAAATGTCCCACTAAAGGAACGGTGATAGGTTTAATGGTGGGTATCATAGGTCTCCCGGCTACGGTTTTCACGGGGGCTGCGTTATCCCACCGGATGAATGTTTTTACCTATCTCACCAGTTTTCATACTCCCCTTCTTACTCCCCAAGAATTGGCAAAAAAGAGTGATACAGATTACATTTTTATTGATGTCCGTACTCCTGACGAATACGAGGCCGATCAGATCACAAATAGTATCTTGGTTCCCCTCATAGATATTGAAGCTGGGTTTGGAGTGCAAAAAATTAAACAAATTGCCCAAAATAATCCGGACAGTACCCTAGTTCTTTATTGTGAAACTGCCCCTCGTTCCATTCGCGCTTATCGTCAACTGCAAGATACTGAGATTGAGTTGGTGATTCTTGCGGGGGGGATTACAGCTTGGCGACGTTTGATTCCCCAATAAAATTCTCAAGAAAAGCTGATATGTTAAGATAGTCCTTTCTCTTGCACCCTCACTTTGGGAATCCTAAAAATATTCTTAGGGAAATAGTTCTGTGGCTTGGCTGATGAGCCATCAGGATTTAGTAATATATCGCGTACAATAGGGAAGTATGGAACGACCGTATTTAATTCCCATTGAACCGTCATTGGGTGCGCCAGAAGCCTTAATCGTTGTACAGGGATCACTGTCTCAAAAAACTCCTTTTCCAGAACAGCAAGACCAGTGGTGGTGGGCAATTCGCACATTAGGATGGCAAGGTTCAATTTATCAACTCTGGTGGGATCAGTCTCGATTTCATTTATCTCTCGAATCTTTGGCCCAAATGGGGATCGAGGGGATTGTCCATTGGCATCGGTATAAGAACTATTTACGACGAGTGGGAAAACATTGGTTGCCGCAACTGGTGTCTGAGTTATCTCTGTCTGGGGTGTCTTTATTGGGGTTTTCTTTGGGGGTGAGAATTGTTTACTATGCTATGCGAGATTGGCCGGATCATATGCAACCGTTGAATTCTGGGGTGTTGCTGGCGGGGACGGTACGACGCGATCGCGATTGGTCTGTGGCCATTTCTCAGCTAACCGGAAAATTAATCAATGTTTACAATAGCGAAGATTTAATCTTACATCGCTTTTGCCAAATGCTGGAATGGGAACGCAGTCCTTGTGGCCTCAAACCGATTCTCGAAGACCATCCCCAACTGGTGAATTTTAATGCGACTGCCCTGATGCAGACGGCGGAATATTCCCCGTTAAATTATCTGCCTGTGTTACAAGAAATGATTAAACAGGAGTGGTGGAAAATTTGAAGGAAGTTTCCATTGGTTTAATTGTGTGGCTGGTCTTTTTACTCTCCTTTATTCTGTTAGGGTATCCTATTTTGATTAGTATATTTTTAGGGGCTTTGGGGGGACTGTCGGGGGGATGGATTGTGGCCTGGTGGAATGATGATACCCCTCCCCCTGAATCCTCACACCAGGAGGAGGAGGAAATTAATTATCCTAAACGTAAGTCCCACGGGCCGGGTATTGTTGCAGCACAACAACAACGACGTATCCGTGAAAGACATACACCGAGGGGTCGGGTTGTGTTGCCCCTTCCGTGGCGTTTCGGGAGACGGAGAGGGAATCGACGGTAACGGAGATGGATCGGCAATCTATAATCATCGAAAGTCCATCACTCTCTTACAACAATGCGCATTTTTACCCGGTTTATCGGGTCCACTGTCATTGCGATCGGTTTAGTTACTGTCATTATGGGGGGTAGCACGTATCTCATTCAGCAGACTCAACAGTCTGTTGAGGAGAAACGCGATCGCATCAATCAAGCGGTCCGAGAAACCCAAAACCTGCAACTGTCTCTCGTCGAACAAACCTCAGCCCTCAAAAGCTATCTTCTCCTCAATCGTAACCCGATCAATTTAACGACCTATGAACAAGCGGAAACCCAGTTTTTAGAGGGATTAGCCCAGTTAGAAACCTTAATGCCCCAGGCCACTCAACCGGATGTCGTCCGTCGTCGTCATCAACTCTTAGTCCAACTGGCCAATGATTTAGCCCAACAAACCGACACTTCCCCCAGTCAGACGCAACAGGATGTCAAGGCCGTTAATTCCTTTGAGGATGATATACAATATGTCCTCAATGCCTTAACTCAAGAAGTCTTAGAGCGCGATCGGGCCATTCAAGACACCGTAGAGGACTTTGAACGCAGTGCTACCCTGATCACCTATGCTCTCATTGGGGGAGTATTGTTGATTTTTATTACTCAATTTACCGTAACGCTACTCCCCGTCATTCGCTCCATTGAAGCCTTACAAGTGGGAACAAGTAAACTGGGTGCAGGAGACTTGGACTATCGCTTAAATCTTCAGACTAGGGATGAAATTGAAAAATTAGCCCAGGAATTTAACAAAATGGCCAGTCGTCTCGCTAACACTTATTTGGCCTTAGAGGAAAAACGGGAAGCGGCAGATGCGGCCAACCAGGCCAAAAGCGAGTTTCTGGCCAATATGAGTCACGAATTGCGCACTCCCCTCAACGGTATTCTCGGTTATGCACAAATTTTACAACGCGCTCCCGACCTCAATTCCCAACGTCAAGGGTTAAATATCATTTATCAAAGTGGGTTTCATCTCCTGACTTTAATTAATGATGTCCTTGATCTCTCGAAAATTGAAGCCCGTCGTTTAGATTTATCTTTAACCCTGAGAAGACCCTCGCCTCCGGCGATGGGATGAATCAGGGGGCAGTTTGATTCTCGACATACTGTTTTAATGTCTCAATTGTCACCCCTCCGCAACTAGCCACAAAGTACGAGCCTGTCCAAAAAAC